>CAYNVI010000302.1:0-6192 GCA_964400585.1 uncultured Pirellulaceae bacterium
CGGTTCGAAGCCGTGGGGGCTCGCCGCGCCGATCACCAGCTCGCCCGTATCGCTCAAGGCGATCAAGTGCCCGGCGGCCGCGGCCAATGCGCCATACCGGACGGTGTCGTCGCACCACGACGATTCCCCCGTCGTCGGCTGCAGGCAGCAGAGTTCGGCGCCCGCTTCGACATCGCCCGAAATTCCGTAGAGCGCCCCGTCGATCAGAATCGAGGTGCTCAATTGATTCTCCATGGCCTGGTTCTTCCACAGTACCTCGCACGATTCCGCAGTGACATCCAGTAACGCCGCGCCGCGGTTGTAGCCCGAGGAGAGGAAGACCTGCTGCCCGACGAGGACCGGGTCGGCCGCGTTGCAGCCAAAGGTCGTCAACCACCGCTGCCGCCAATGTTCTTCGCCCGTCTCCGCATCGACCGCGACGTAGGAGCGTCCGGAGGCGAAGATGGCCCGCGTCTGCTCGCCGATGCGGTGCACGACGGGCGTCGCGTAGCCGGCATCCTTATCGCCCGAGCTCCACAGCAGCTCGCCCGTCCGCTTGTCGACCGCCAACCCCGCATCGCCGACATTCAGCAACAACCGCGGCCCATCGACGAGCGGAGATCCGGCGAAGCCCCAGGCCGGCACCCGGACGTCGGCCTCGATCGATACGTTCTTCGACCAACGGACCGCCCCGTCGGCTGCATCAAAACAGAACAGATCGCCCTGGCGGCCGAGAAAGTAGACTGCGTCGCCATCGACCGTCGGGGTCGACGTCGGGCCCCCTTCGAATTCGTTGGCGCCTCGCGGGCTGGGGTATTCGTGTTGCCAGATCCGCTCGCCCGTGGCGGCGTCGAAGCAGTAGACGGAATCGACATTCCATTCGTTGCCCGCCGTGAACAGCCTGCCGCCGGCGATGCTGACCGAGGAAAGCCCGTAACCCACCTCCGCCTGCCAGATCCGCGGCGGAGGCTCCTCGGGCCAGGCTTTTCGCCAATCCGATTCGGCGGAGATCCCCGTCCCGTCGGGACCGCGCCAGCGGGGCCAATCGGCGGCCCAGGCGACAGGCGAGCAGCCGACGAGAACAAACAGCGACCAGGCATGGAACAAACGGGGCATCACGGCAGGGGGGAGAAGGCGAGGATGAGGGGCAGTTTGATGAGGGGCAGTTTGATGAGGGGCAGTTTGATGAGGGGCAGTTTTCTGACAAAGCGTCGCAGACCGGCCGCGGCTGCCTTGATTGTAGTGCGGCAGCGGCGGCATTCGCAGCGAGCGGCCGACAAAATCACATCAAATCTTCACCGAGAGGGGCTTGGACGGGCTCTCGGCGTGCTGCCAAAATAGGCAAGTTGGGCTGCGGCCCGACCTTCCTCGTCCCCTCCTTTGCGTCCGGAAATTCGATTCCCATGCCGTTTGCTACCTCGCTCCTGCCTGCCCCTTTTTCGGCCCTGCGACCCTCGCGGATTTCGCGGGGTCTTGCCTGCGGCCTGCTGGCTGCCTTGCTGCTTTTGGCTGCCTCGCTGCTCCGGACGCCCGCCGTCGCAACGGCGGGCGAGCCGACCAGCGAGGCCCCGCCAGCGACGGACGATCCGCTCCGCGGCTTACAGCTGCGGGCGATGGAACAAGGTCAAGCCGACTTTGCCCACTGGGGCGGACGACCGTCGCTCTATTCCGACTGGACGAACCACTCCAACCGGTTGATCCCGGTCTACACCTTCGGCATCGATCTCGATGGCTTACGCAAAGCCGGCAGCGCCTACCGCGATCCCGCTCGCCTCGCACAGCTCTACGGCCAGGTTCCGGAAGCCACCGTCAATCCGGCCGCGGAATACTTCGATCAGACCGGCGTGTTCCAATTGCAACAAGAGGCGGTCGCCGCCGGCAAACGCCACATCATCTTGATCGTGTTCGATGGGATGGATTGGCAGACGACCCGTGCGGCGGCGATCTATCGGACCGGGCAGGTCGGGTACCGGCGCGGAGAAGGCCGCGGGCTCGCCTTTCAAGATGCCAAACAGGCGGCCTGCGACTTCGGCTATGTCGTCACCTCGCCGCGACTGGGGGGATTGAAGACCGACGTGGACGCCCAGATCACGCTGGGAGGCGACCAGCCGACCACCGGCGGCTACGATGCTGCGATCGGCGGCCCGACGCCGTGGTCGCCACCGACCGACCCTCAGTACCTGATGGGCCAACTGCGTTCACGACCCCACACCGTCACCGACAGTGCCGCGTCGGCGACTTCGATGACCAGCGGGATCAAAACCTATAACGGCGCGATCAACGTGACGGTCGACGGGAGCCCGGTCGAACCGCTCGCCCGCCGCCTGCAGCGTGACCAAGGTCGATCGATCGGCGTGGTCAGCAGCGTGCCGATCAGTCACGCGACGCCGGCGGCGGCCTACGCGAACAACGTTTCCCGCAACGACTACCAGGATCTGACGCGCGACCTGCTGGGATTGCCGTCGGCCTCCCACCGCCACGAGCCGCTGCCCGGCGTCGAAGTCCTGCTCGGTGGTGGCTGGGGAGAGACGAGGGCGAGCGACGGCGGCCAGGGCCGCAACTACGTCGCCGGTAACCGGTACCTCTCGCCGCTCGACGCGGAACAGCTTTCGGTCGCCCAAGGAGGGCGGTATGTCGTCGCGGAGCGGACCGCCGGGCAAACTGGCAAGGACGTGCTGCAAGCAGCGACGCAGCAAGCGGTCGCTACGGGTGATCGCCTGTTCGGCTTCTTCGGTGTCGGGGGTGGGCATCTTCCCTTCCAGACCGCCGATGGCGATTTCGATCCGACCCGCGACGTCAAAGGGGACGAGGATTACAGCCCGGCCGACATCGCCGAAAACCCGTCGCTCGCCGACATGACCACGGCGGCCCTGCAGGTCCTGGAAGAGGATCCCGAGGGCTTTTGGCTGATGGTCGAAGCGGGGGACGTCGACTGGGCCAACCATGCCAATAACGTCGACAATGCGATCGGTGCCGTGTTCAGCGGAGAGGCCGCCTTCCAGGCTGTCGTCGACTGGGTCGAGGCTCGGCAAGGGTGGGACGAGACCGCGATTATCGTGACCGCCGACCATGGTCACTACCTGGTGCTCGACGACCCCGCCACCGTCGCGGCCGCCAGCCCGCGGTGACCGCGCTGACCGCGTGGCCTGCTGAACAGGGTTTTGTGGAGGGCGCGGTTTGGCCGGCGTTTTTATCCGGCGAAGTGCCTCTCCGGAAACCCCCTCACCCTACCCCTCTCCCCCGCTGCGCGGGGCGAGAGGGAACGAAAGGAGCCGCTGCGCGGCCAGTTGGCTGGTTTCCGGATAGGCTCGAAACCGAGGCGCACTCGCCCTCACGATATCAGCCCGCCTGAGGGGACTCTCTGGTCAGGCCAAGGCCCAGCACGTATGGTAAGAGGCAGAGGGCTGCTGTTCGTTTCTTTTTGGGCCCGCTGGCGACGGGTCCGGACCGGTCCCCCCGGCCGGCCTTGGATTGTTTGCTGTGACTGAGAACCCACTTTCCCCTGACGAACCATTGGCGGATCTGCCCGCCGCTGAGATGGCCCTCGACCGGTCACCGCAGGAACCCACCGGCGCGACCTCAGTCACGAGCGAGCGGGCGGAAAAGCTGCAGCGCTGCCAAGAGCGAATCGGCTATCGGTTTCGCGACGAATCGCTCCTCCTGGAAGCGCTGACGCACGCATCCGGGGCCGCGCATCGCTTGGCCAGTAACGAACGCCTGGAATTCCTCGGCGATTCGATCCTCGGCCTGGTGGTCTGCGAATGGCTGTACGAAGCCTATCCCGACTACAGCGAAGGGGACCTGACCAAAATCAAGTCCTCCGTTGTCAGCCGCCGGTCGTGCGGGCAGATCGCCCGCGGATTGGGGCTGGAAGAGTGCCTGATCGTCGGGAAAGGCGTGGTGCGGAACCGCCACTTTCCGCGGTCCCTGGTCAGCGATGTCTTCGAAGCGATCGTGGCCGCGATCTATCTCGACTCGAGCTTTGTTGTCGTCCGCGAACGCCTGCGGGAATGGCTCGCCGAAGAGCTCCAAGAGACGGTCACCGGAGGGGGCAGCGGCAACCACAAATCGATGCTGCAGCAATACGCCCAGCGGGAATTCGCCGACACCCCGCTGTACCGCCTGGTCAGCGAGATCGGACCGGATCACAGTAAGGCGTTCCGGGTTGTCGCCCGGATCGGCGAACGAGAGTTCACCCCCGCGTGGGGAGCCAACAAGAAAGAAGCGGAACAACGGGCTGCGGCCAACGCCCTGGCCGAACTGCAAGAAGTGCAGGCCCCTTTTACCGACGATTGAGCGGCGCCCCTGATTGATTTGGGCTGCCGCAAAAACATGCTCATCGGGTCCGGCCGAAGCTACGGAGGGCGGATGAACCGGGGCGACCGTTACAGCCCCCCGCTCCGATCGGGCCCAGCTTCCGCCAAGCGAAAGCTCGCAATTCCCGAAGGCCGGCTTTCACTGAGCCGGCTTTCACTACGCCGGCTGCACGTTCTCGGCGCGTGCCCCTTTGGGACCCCGGCCTTCTTCGAACGAGACCCGCTGACCCTCACGCAGCTGGTCAAAGCTGGTGCCTTGGACGCTCGACGAGTGAAAAAACAACTCGTCTCCGCCACCCGTGCTGATGAATCCAAAGCCCTTGTCCGTCAGTTTCTTGATCGTGCCTTCAGCCATTACTAAACTCTTTCGGAGGTTTCCTGAAAAGACGCCGCAGGGAAACGACTGCCGAGTGGCCGTCATTCAGTAGCCCAAAGCCTACCGTTTCCGGCGGCGCCACAAAAGGTGTCAGATACCGATTTTCGTCAGCTAAAAAGGTGTCAGGTACCGTTTTGGGGCAGCCTTCCTGTCGCTGGCCCTCCCCTCGCTGTCGCTCGACCCGGGAGGAGGGTGTCGCCGGGTGGGATTTTACTCACGTTTTGTCGGCCCTCGCGTCGCTGCCGGCTTGGCTGCGGCGACTACTCGCGTTCCGGAGAGGCAAACCGGCCGGCGTCGACCAAGGTGCCATCCGCCCGCGTCGGCAGGTACAAGTCGATCTGCTCTTCCTGGAAGACGCGGTACTTGATCCCATGCTTCCACAGCTCGAAATAGGGAGCAAATGGATCGCCCCAGGCTGCGGACGGTTCCAGCAACGGCCACAGTAGGTAATCCCGCAGGAAAGGATCGCAAGCGGTGAAGTAACAGGCGGGCCGGAGGAGTTCGGCGAGCGATTCGGCGTCGGTCATCCCTGCGGTCAACGCGCTGCCGTGTTCGTCGATCGCCTGCAAGAGCGCTACTCGTTCTTCCTTCGCCTTGGGATGCTTCGGAGGCTTGCCCTCCAACACCCGCACGCGCTCGATTTGCTGCAATTGCGTGGCGAAAGAATCGCGGTTCAAGCGAGACGCCAATTCAGCCAAACGGGTGAAAAAGGTTTCGGCGTGCTGACCGGCGGCTGCGGCCGAGATCGCCGCCGGCTGGCGGACGATGAAGTACGCATCCCGCATGGCATCGGGGCGGCGGGAATCCCCAGTCGTATCGTAAAGCTGTCCGAGCCGGTGGACGAACTCTTCCCCGCCGGGGACCTCGTCAAAGATGCCGGCCAGGGCTAAGCCATCGGGCCGGAACGATTGGAAGATGCCGATCAGCGAATCGGCCGAGAGATCGTCGTTCGGTGCCTGCGCGGCTACTTTCAGCCGGGTCGCAACGGACTGAGCATTCATCGATCCAAGCATCCCTCTGTGAGTCCCAAATGGTCGGCAGTCCGCCGATCACTTCGGCGGCCTCTGAAGTGCTGGGTTAACCGCGAATGCCGTCGGTCGGCAACAGCAAGCGAGGCCGAACCGCCTCTCCGCCGTCCCCTGCCTCCGCACGCCGCCGCGCCTTGATCCGTACGTACGGGGCCACGTATCGACCTCGGTCGGCAAACGCATTGATCGCGGCATCCCGCTTGCCATGCACCGGTTCCACCAAGTCTTCGATCACGAATCCGCTGCGGCACAGCCCCCCGATCAACTGCTCCCAGCGATGGAGGTACTCGCGCGCGTTCGGTTCGCGAAGACGGCGGGCGACGCGGCTTTGCGACCGTGGCGGCGGAACCGGCGTGTCGCGGTAGTAGGCGTGCTCGATCGCGTAGTGACCGTGAGCGGTTCGTTCGATCGTCGCCTGCAGACTGAGCGGTTGTTTGTGCTGGCTGATGTAGAGGCCGCCCACCCGCGTGACCCGCGCGACCTCGCGATAGAC
>CAYNVI010000303.1:0-3665 GCA_964400585.1 uncultured Pirellulaceae bacterium
AGACCGGGGCGACCGCTGCGCCTTGTTGGGCGGCGTGCTCGCGGACGCGTTGGACCAGTTCGCCCTCGCCCGTCAGGTCATCCTCGTCGACGTTGGCCACATAGAGGATCGGTTTGGCGGTCATCAGCCCAAAACTTTTCAGCGTCTGGGCCTCCAATTCGGGCAAGGTGAGGGTGCGGAGCGGCTGGTCCTCGGCGAGGTGATCCAAGCACTTTTTCATCCCCGCCGCCCGCAGTTTCGCCTCCTTATCGCCGCCCCGCGCCGCCCGCTCGGCCTTGGGCAGGGCGGTTTGCAAGGCTTCGATGTCGGCCAGCATCAACTCGGTTTCGATCGTTTCGATATCGGTGATCGGATTGACTTGGCCGTCGACGTGGATCACGTCGGGATCCTCAAAGCAGCGGACCACCTGGACGATCGCGTCGACCTGACGGATGTGACTGAGGAACTTGTTGCCGAGCCCCTGGCCTTCGCTGGCCCCTTTGACGATCCCCGCGATATCGACCAGCTTGAGCATCGCCGGGATCGTCTTTTTGGGAACGATGAAGGCGGTGATGCGATCGAGGCGGGGATCGGGAACCGGCACGATCCCTTCGTTGGGTTCGATCGTGCAGAACGGGTAGTTTTCGCTCTGGGCGGCTTGCGAGCTGGTCAAGGCATTAAAAAGGGTGCTTTTGCCGACATTCGGCAGACCAACAATTCCGGCTTCCATCGGGCCTTGTTCCTTTGCAAATAAATCGCCGATGCAATGACGTCAACGCTACGGTTCGAATCGTACCGCAAGCGGGCCCGGTCCGACCAGCGGACTGGCGGCGATTCAGAGTAGGCGACGGAGCACCTGGGGGTCGCGGACCGCTTCAAACCCCTTCAGTTTGTCCGCGCCGCCAAGGTCGCTGGCCGACAGTTGCGAGAGCACCCGATCGGTCTGGTCAGCGCCCGCTTCGAGGCGGTGGAGCCAGAGCGATTTAAGCAGGCCGACCGAATCGAAGAGATCCGGACGGAGGCAGAGCATTACGGTCTCGGCGACTTTGCGATTGGCCTCGGGCAACGCGCTGGTGCCGTGCAGGCGACGCATCAAGGCATCCCGCATCGTGGCCGCCGAGAGCCAACGGATGGTATCGCCCAGGTTCCCGCCCGGCTGGTGTTTGGCCTCGGACGCGTGGGCCGCCGCGCGGCGGCGACAGATCGCGTAATCGAGCGCGCGGGGTTCGGCCGACGCCAAGTGGCCGATCAGCACATCGGTCCAGCGGTCGACCTCGCGGCGGAGGCGATTGAGCCGGACCGCTTCATCGATGGAATTGCCTCGTCCGTAGACCATCAGGTGGAGGACTCGGTTGCGGGCTTCCAACTGCGAGAGGTGGACCGAGTGCACGACCGGTGCGATCTCCGCTGTTTCGGCATCGTTGTCGAGCCCGGCCCCGACGGCGGCATACACCCGGGTCAGCATCTCGCTGACGAGGATCTCTTCGAGCAGGGCATGATGCGTCTCCCACCAGGTTCGCCGATGGCTCGCGTTGCCCTGCTGGGCGATCTCGTGGTAGCGGCCGAAGGCATGGTGCCAGAGGTCAAACCGTTGGCGGCAGGCGGCCCAGTAGCGGGTCACCGCATCGGTCGGGACCTGTTGACGCCGGTACAGGATGCTGGGGCCGTGGTGGGCCAGGACGGCGGCGAGGTCAGCGAGGTTCAGGCAATGCATGGCAACCGAGCGACAGGCGATGGGGTCGAGACGAGCAGGACGACGTCGATTGCAGGGCCTGTGCCAAGCCCGCTGCCCATCCGGGGAGAACGCCGTCAACCCTTGTTTTTTGCGGGGGTTCAACCCATTCCGGAGATCCTCGCTTTGCCGACCCACGTTGATTTCTAGCGACGGCGAGGAGGTGATTTCGCAACACCGCGCGTTGCTGCGGGCACCGGGGCGCGTCTGGGGGCGGCTTTGCCGATTGCTCTTGGCGGTGAGGGGGTGGACTTCGTACCTTGCCGTACCGATTCGCGGGCGGTTCCGCGGGCAAGCCGCCCCGATCCCCCGTGCTCCCCTGCCCGTCGCCTCCCCCACCCGCGAGATGCTGCGCCGCCCGCCGTCCTGTTGACGACGAACTCGCTTATGTCTGCTCGCCCCCAACCTATCGCTTCCCACCCCGTTTGGGCGGTGCGGCTTCTGTGGCTCGGTCTCCCCTGGCTGCTGGCGCTGCCCTGGCTGCTCGCGAGCGGGGGGTGTGGGACGACGCAAAAGCGGGAGGCGACCGATCAATTGTTGCTGAGCAATGCGGTCGATCAGAGTATTTCGGCGATCGATTTTCGTCCCTTGAGCGGTCAGAAAGTCTTCCTCGACACCCGTTACTTGAAGACGGTCAAAGGGACGGGGTTCGTCAATGCCGACTACGTGACGAGTTCGCTGCGTCAGCAGGTCGTCAGCGCCGGTTGCCTGCTGCAAGACGGGGCGGACGACGCGGACATCGTGGTCGAGGTACGCGTGGGGGCCTTGGGAGCCGACGGGTACCAGACGACCTACGGCGTGCCGGCCAATTCGGCGCTGGCCAATGCTGCGAAGCTGATCCCGACCGGTCCCCCGATCCCGACGATCCCCGAAATCTCGCTGGCCCGGCGGGAAAGCAGCGAAGGCGCCGCCCGCATCGCGGCGTTCGCCTACGACGCGAAGACCCGCGAGCCGGTCTGGCAATCGGGGGTCTCGCAGGCCTCGGCAACGGCCAAGGACACCTGGGTGTTGGGTCTGGGCCCGATCCAAGGGGGAACGGTTCGCAAGGAGACCCGGCTCGCCGGCAGCGACCTGATCCGCTTGGGCGATGACAGCGAGGGGCGATCGGCGCCGCGGCTGTTCGATCGTCCGCCGGTCGACTACACGGCCGAGGTTCATTTCCAGGAAGGCTGGCCGTTGCTCCGCGGCGACCAAACCAACGAGATCATGCTGGGGGGCAGCAAGGAAGTTCCCGAAGCGGTCGAAACCCCCGAAGCGGAGTTGGCGGGGCAGGACCTGCTGGAAAAAATGCGTTAGCCGCCGGCTCGTCAACGCAAGGCCGGGGGCCACGCCCCATCCGCTTACAAAAGTGACGCTTTCCAGCCCAGGGGCGGGCTGATCATCGTCTGGCGGTCTGGCGGTCCCGAGGGCGAGGGAAGCAACGGCAGCTCAGCCACCTGGGAATGGCCGGGCTGCCGGGGACTGGTAGACTGGAGGGGAACACGTCGCGGCGAGTGTCGGCCGAAAACAAGCGGTGTTGCCGGCGACGTGCGTCTTCCTGCCTCGATCGAACGCCCCCAACCCTCTTCCCTGCAGCGTGAATCGTCTCGACCCTGCCTGCGACGCGCCCCCTGCCGGCGCCGCCGACGCCCTTGGTGATCGCCTGGGGCTGTATGAGCTGCTCGATTTCGGGCGGGGACGCAAGCTGGAATCGCTGGCGGGCTACGTCGTCGATCGCCCCTCGCCGGCGGCGACCGGTCAGCAGCGCGCCACTCCGTCGCTGTGGTCCCGGGCCGATGCTCGGTTCGAGACCGGCCGAGGGGGCTGGACCTATCGCGTCGCGTTCCCGAAGACCCTGCGGATCGATTGCGGCAAGTTTGCGATGCCGGTCGCACCGACCCCTTACGGGCATCTGGGAATCTTTCCCGAGCAGGCCGCCAATTGGCGCTGGCTTCGCGACACCTCGCCGTCGCCG
>CAYNVI010000303.1:3675-6178 GCA_964400585.1 uncultured Pirellulaceae bacterium
GCAGGCCGCCAATTGGGAATGGTTGGCTCGTCAGGTCCAGCGGATCGCCGCCGCCCAGACGGGTGAGACGGCGGCGTTGGAGACGCTGAATCTGTTTGCCTACACGGGAGCCAGTTCGTTGGCGCTGGCCGCCGCCGGGGCGAAGGTCAGCCATGTCGATGCGGCTCGACCCAATGTCCAGGGAGCCAAGCGAGCTGCCACGCAGGGGGGCTTGGAAGGGGCCTCGATCCGGTACCTGGTCGATGATGCCCGTAAATTTGTGGGTCGCGAGCTTCGTCGAGGGCGTCGCTATCGGCTGATCACGCTCGATCCGCCCGCTTACGGCCATGGTCCGAAGGGCAAAGCTTGGCGTCTGGAACGAGACCTGTGGCCGCTGCTGGAGGACTGCCTGCAACTACTCGGTCGCCGAGCGGCCGACGCTGCGGAGCACGCCTCGCGGCCGTCGGCGCTATTGCTCACCGGCCACAGCGAGGCGGTCGGGCCCGCGGACTTGGCCGCTTGGCTCCGGCGTCACGCCGCGGGCGGAGCGCGGGTGGACGCGGGGCGTTCGGAATTGTCCGACCGCCGAGGACGTCGGCTGGATGCCGGTTTTTACTTGCGAATCACTTGGGAATAGACCGCTGTTATGAATCGAATCACCGAACCGCCGGGCGCCGGTCGCCGCACGGCGCAGGATCCCACTCGGACCGCCGCGGCCTCCGCCGATCAGCTGATCGAGAGGATCGCTTCGCTGGAACACTGCGTCGTGGCATTTTCGGGCGGGGTCGATAGTGCCGTGGTGGCGGCAGCGGCCGTGCGCGGCTTGGGCGAGCGGGCGACCGCGGTCACGGGCCGCAGTCCCAGCGTTTCGGATTACCAGTTGGACGTGGCGCGTCGGGTGGCCGGCGAGTTGGGGATCCGTCATCGGATCGTGGCGACCGGCGAACTCGCCCGGCCGGAGTATGCCGCCAACGATTCGCAGCGTTGTTTTTGGTGCAAGCAGACGCTTTATCAAATGTTGGCTTCGCTGGAGCGCGAGGCAGCCGGCACGCCGGTCGTGTCGGGGACCAACGCGGATGACCTGGGGGATCATCGACCGGGGATCCAAGCGGGCCGGCAGGCGGGGGTCGTGACCCCTTTGGCCGATCTGGGGATCGGTAAAGAGGCGGTCCGAGCGATCGCCCGTCGGTGGGGTTTGTCGGTGGCCGAGCTGCCTGCCTCGCCCTGTTTGGCAAGCCGAATCGCGTACGGCGTGGAGGTGACGCCGGAGCGTCTGCAGCGGGTGGAGGCGGCCGAAGCTTACCTCCGCGAGGAGGGTTTTTCGGACATCCGCGTGCGGGTCCATCCCGGTGAACTGGCGCGGATTGAGCTTCCGCGGGCCGAGCTCCCGCAGCTCCTGCAGGATCCTCGCTGGCAAGAAACCGCGGCGGCTTTCAAGCGGCTGGGCTTCCGCTTTGTTACCCTCGATATGGAAGGTTTGCGGAGTGGCAACCTGAACCAGTTGGTCCGTTTAGACGCGGAACCGTGATGCGTAGTGATCAAAACGACGAAGCGACTTCGGCTTTTCCTCCAGCGGAGGAAGGAGCACGTTCCGGCGGGGAGGAGCCGGCGGCCGCGGGGCAATCGCCGGCGGCCGCCTCAGCCTCGGGCGATCGTTCGCCCTCCCCGAGCGGTGGGCTCCGCTCCGCTGCGAACCTGACGGGCTGCTTGAAGGGGGATTATCAGATCCTGCGGCGGATTGGCCGCGGCGGTATGGCCGATGTCTACGTGGCCCAGCAGAAATCGTTGGACCGCCAAGTCGCGATCAAGGTACTCCGCAGCGATCTGGCCACCGATGCGAATTACGTCGAGCGGTTTCGCCGGGAAGCGAAATCGGTGGCTCGGTTGTCGCATCCCTCGATCGTGCAGGTCTATGAGGTCGGCCAGTGGGAGGGCCAGCACTACATCGTCCAGGAATTTGTGGACGGGCGGAATCTCCGGCAGGAACTCGATGCCCACGGACCGTTGTCGGTCGAAACCGCGGTGGCGGTGTTGGCGGGGGTGACCGAAGCGTTGGACGCCGCCTATGAAGCGGGCATCACGCATCGCGATATCAAACCCGAAAACATCATGCTCAGCTCTGCCGGCAAACGGCGGGAGGGGGCTCCCTTGCCGGAGGCCCGCTCGGGGGAGGCGGCCGGCGCGCGGCCGGCTGCCGGGCAAGGCGGCGAGGAGGGGCCGGGAGGCAGCGGCCGCGCCCCGTTGTACGGCGTGAAAGTCGCCGATTTTGGACTCGCCCGCTTGGCCCAGCAGGAAGGGACCAGCGACCTGACCCAGGTCGGGCTGACGATGGGGACGCCTCGCTACATGAGTCCCGAGCAGTTGCAAGGCAAACCGGTGGGGATCCAAAGCGATCTCTATTCACTGGGGGTTTCGATGTTCCACTTGCTGACCGGACGCCCACCGTTTGAAGCGGAGGATCCCTTGGCGATGGCGGTCAAGCATCTCCACGAGGCGCCGCCGTCGCTGGTCGCCGCACGCGGCC
>CAYNVI010000304.1:0-6135 GCA_964400585.1 uncultured Pirellulaceae bacterium
GCCGACAACCGGTTTGCGATTCTTCACCGTCTACGGACCGTGGGGCCGCCCCGACATGGCCTTGTTCCTGTTCACCAAGGCGATCCTGGAGGGGCAGCCGATCGATGTCTTCAACCAAGGGAAGATGCGCCGCGACTTCACCTACATCGATGACATCGTCCAGGGCGTCTTTCGGACCGCCGAACAGATCGCCGCACCGAATCCCGACTGGCAAGGCGACGGCCCGGACCCCGGCACCAGTCGCGCCCCCTACCGGATCTACAATATCGGGAACCACCAACCGGTCGAATTGCTGCACTTCATCGAAGTGATCGAAAAAGCGGTCGGCCGGGAAGCCGAGAAGAACCTGATGCCGATGCAGCCGGGCGATGTCCCGGCCACCTATGCCGACATCGACGCGCTCGAGCAGGCCGTCGGCTTCCGTCCCTCGACCCCCATCGCGGAAGGGGTTGGCCGCTTTGTGCAGTGGTACCGCGAGTACTACCAGGTATAACGGCCCTCCGACCCGCTGGGACGGGCACCGCGGGGCGGCGTTTCCCACGGGGCCTTCCCTCGCGGCTGGTTGTCCTACACATCTCTGACGAAGCGATTTGGTTGTCCCCTCTCCTTCGAAAAGGGGGCGCTCGGAGCGTTCTATTTTGACACGCAATCTTCGCCGTCTTTTTGGGGAAGAGGGATAGGGTGAGGGGCGCTCCGGAGGTCGGTGCTGCGTAACCAGAAGACGTATTTCCACGGAAAAACGTGGATGAAATGGCACCTCCGCCACAAGCTTCCGCCCCTCATGTGAGCCCCCTCATCCCGGCTTTCTCCCCCCGGTGAACATCGCGGCCCAGGCGGTGTCCCTATGGCAAAGCGGCCCCGGAAGGTAAACTGCGGGGGATCGCCCTCCACCTTTTTCCTTTCGTTGGTTTTTCATCCTGCAATGAGTGATTCATCGGCTTCACCCGCGGCCGCCGGGCCGCGGACCATGTGCGAAAAAATCTGGGACAATCACCGCGTCCACGCCGAACCGGGCAAACAGGCGATCCTCTACATCGACCTCCACTTGGTCCACGAAGTGACCAGCCCGCAAGCCTTCGAAGGGCTGCGGCTGGCCGGCCGCCAGGTGCGGCAACCGGCCCGCACGATCGCCACCCCCGACCACAACGTGCCGACCAGCGACCGCAGCTTGCCGATCGCCGATCCGATCTCCAAAAAGCAGATCGACACCCTCCGCGAGAACTGCCAGGAATTCGGCATCCAGCTGTTCGATATCCACGATGTCCGGCAGGGGATCGTGCATGTGATCGGCCCCGAAAACGGCTACACCCAGCCCGGCATGACGATCGTCTGCGGCGACAGCCACACCGCCACCCACGGGGCCTTCGGCGCCCTCGCTTTTGGGATCGGCACCAGTGAAGTCGAACACGTGTTGGCGACCCAGACGCTGCTGCAGTTCAAGCCGAAGACGTTCGAGTTGCGGGTCGACGGCCAGCTGGCCCGCGGCGTGACCGCCAAGGATTTGATCCTCTACCTGATCGGCGAAATCGGGACGGCCGGCGGCACCGGCTACGTGCTCGAGTACACCGGCGAAGCGATCCAGGGGCTGAGCATGGAAGAGCGGATGACCGTCTGCAACATGTCGATCGAAGCCGGCGCCCGCGCCGGCTTGATCGCCCCGGACCAGACGACGTTCGACTACCTCCGCGGCCGCCCCGAAGTCCCCCAGGACTTCGACGCCGCGGTCGCCTGCTGGAAGCAATTGCCCAGCGACGCCGGCGCGTCCTACGACCGCTCGCAAGTCTTCCAGGGGTCTGCGATCGAGCCCCAAGTGACCTGGGGGACGAACCCGGGACAGGTACGAAGCATCTCCGAACCGATCCCCAACCCGCTTGATTTCGAAGATTCCACCGACCGCAAGACGACCCAGGACGCGCTCGACTACATGGGTCTGACGGCGGGCGCGCAGCTGACCTCGGTGAACCTCGACCGCGTCTTCATCGGTTCGTGCACCAATGCCCGCATCGAAGACCTCCGCGCCGCAGCGGCCGCGGCCAAAGGCTACCGGGTCTCCGACCGCGTCAATGCGATGGTCGTTCCCGGCAGTGGCCAGGTGAAAGAACAAGCCGAACGAGAAGGGCTCGACCGGATCTTCAAAGAGGCTGGTTTCGATTGGCGGGAAGCGGGCTGCAGCATGTGCCTGGCGATGAACCCCGACAAACTATCGCCCGGCGAGCGATGTGCCAGCACCAGCAACCGCAACTTTGAAGGGCGGCAGGGCAAAGGCGGCCGGACCCACCTGGTCAGCCCTGCTATGGCGGTCGCCGCCGCCGTCACAGGCCACTTTGTCGACATCCGTGACTGGACCTACCGGGATGGTACCTGAGGCGTTTGACGCTCCCCCGGTTCCCGCCCGTTTCTTTCCTCCCTCGCTGATCCGACCATGCAACACTTCACCATCCACCAAGGCGTCGTGGCGACCCTCGATCGCGCCAATGTCGATACCGACCAGATCATCCCCAAGCAGTTCCTGAAACGGATCGAACGGACGGGCTTTGGTCAATTCCTCTTCTACGACTGGCGATTTGAAGAAGACGGTCAGACCGAAAACCCCGCCTTCGAACTCAACCGGGTCGACGTCAAAGGGGCTTCGATCTTGGTGACCCGCCGGAACTTCGGCAGCGGCAGCAGCCGCGAGCACGCGGTCTGGGCGCTCGATGATTTCGGCTTCCGCTGCGTCATCGCCCCCTCCTTCGCCGACATCTTTTTCAACAACTGTTTCAAGAACGGCTTGCTGCCGATCACGCTGCCGGAAGCCGACATCGAGGAGCTGTTTCGGCGGGCCGAACAGCACCCGCCCTATCAGCTGACGGTCGACCTGGAGAACCAGGTCCTCCGAGATGACCTCGGGTTTGAGCGGTCGTTCGAGGTGGAACCGCATCGTCGGCATTGTTTGTTGGAAGGGCTCGACGACATCGCTCAGACGCTCCAGCATGAAGACAAGATTGCCGCCTACGAAGCCGCTCATGCCTAGTTCGCCGGTCGCAACGTCCTGGGAAGGAGACGCCCAAGCGGTGGCGGAAGCGTTACGCGCTACGATCCGCGGCGACGTGTTTGTCGACGCGGTCTCCCGAGGCGTCTACGCGACCGATGCCTCGCTCTTTCAGGTGATGCCGGAGTGCGTCGTCGTGCCGCGGGATCAGGCCGACGTGTTGGCGGCGATCCGCGTCGCCAATCAGCATCGTTTGCCGATCACCGCCCGCGGCGGCGGAACCTCGCTGTCGGGACAAACGTACGGGCCGGGGATGGTCCTCGACGTTTCCAAGTACATGGACGCGGTCGTGGAAGTCGACGCCGAAGCGGGCTGGGCGCGGGTCCAACCCGGGGTCATCCGCGACCGCTTGAATGCCGCCGTCGCCTCCCACCGCTTGCACTTTGCCCCCGACCCGGCCACCGGCTCGCGGGCCACGATCGGCGGGATGGTGGGCAACAATACCTGCGGCACCCGCAGTCTGGTCTACGGGAAGACGATCGATCACGTCCTCGCCTGCCGCGTCGCGTTGGCGGACGGGACCGTCTGCGAATTCGAAGCAGTCGACGAAGCGAACTGGCAGGCCCGCAGCGAAGCGGCCGACGCGCGGGATCCGGCCGCCTCCGCCGAAGCCCGTCTCTATCGGGGGGTCGCCGAGCTGATCGGGGCTCACCGGGATGCGATCCGGGAGCGTTACCCCAAAGTCCTCCGCCGCGTCTCGGGCTACAACCTTGACGAATTCGTCGACGGCGCGGGCTACACCGGAACGATCGGCCCCCGACACGAACAGAACCAAGGGCACCGCCCCTGGAACCTGTCGAACTTGATCGTCGGATCCGAAGGGACCTTGGCGATTTTGCTGGAAGCCAAAGTCCGCTTGACCCCGCTTCCCCAAGCCACGGCGCTCTGCGTCGTCCATTTCGAAGACCTGGGAGAATCGCTGCGGGCGGTCGATGCGATGCTCGAGCATGACCCGTCGACCGTCGAACTGCTCGATCAGACGGTGATCCGAGAAGCCAAAGTCAATCCGGCCACTCGGGAGATGGCATACTTTGTCGAGGGGGACCCGCAGGCGGTCCAGATCGTCGAGTTCTTTGGAGAAGATGCCGCGCAAGCCTCCGGGCGGGCCCACGCCTTTTCCCATGCGATGCAATCCGACCGGATCGGCTACGCCTGGCCCGTCTTTGCCGAGGCGGCGGGCGTCCGCGACGTGTGGGAGACTCGCAAACTGGGGTTGGGACTGATCTCCAATGTCAAAGGACCCAACAAAGGGCGGGACTTCATCGAAGATGCCTGCGTCCCCACCAAACACCTGGCCGAATACATCGGCAAAATCGAAACGCTCTGCCACGAACAGGGGATCGAGCGGATCAGCTTGTATGCCCACGCCTCGGTCGGCGTCGTGCACGTCGTCCCGGCACTCGATCTGCACGATCGGGCCGCAGCGGAAACGATGCAGACGATCGCCAACCAGGCGTTCACCTGGGTCATGGAGTACGGCGGTTCCTGGTCGGGCGAGCATGGCGACGGGCAGCTCCGCGGCCAGTTCCTGCCCCGGATGTTCGGACCCGAACTCTACCAGGCCTTCCGGGAACTGAAGGAACTATTCGATCCACAAGGTTTGCTGAACCCCGGCAAAGTGATCGACACGGCGACGCTGACCGAACATCTCCGTTACCAGCAACCCGACTACCAGGCGAAGTCGCAGACGGCCGCCGCGGCAGCGCATTTCCGCTACGGCGACCAGGGCGGGTTTTCCTTAGCGGTCGAACAGTGCAACGGGGTCGGTGCCTGCCGCAAAGTCGGCAGCGGCACCATGTGCCCGTCGTACATGGCGACGCGGGATGAACAGCATTCGACGCGGGGCCGTGCCAACGCGCTCCGTCTCGCCATGTCGGGCCAACTGGGGAGCGACCCGGTGGCCGCCCTCGGGTCCGATGGGATCCAAGACTGCCTGTCGCTGTGCCTCTCCTGCAAAGCCTGCAAGAGCGAATGCCCCAACTCCGTCGACATGGCGAAGTTAAAAAGCGACACGCTGCAGCTCCGTTACGATCGCCAGGGGACCCCGTGGGGTGCCAAGCTACTGGGGCGGATGCCCGATGCGGCCAAACGCTTTGCCGGACGCGCGGCCAAAGTCTTCAATCTCGCCTCGCTTGTCCCGGGCGGCCGGGCGGCCCTGGAAAAGTTCGCCGGCATCGATCGCCGTCGTCCGCTTCCCCCCTTTGCCACCGAAACGCTCGCGCAGAAATTACGCAAACGCGAAAGGCAACAAACCGTCGCCGCTGGGCGTCAGCCGGAGCCGGGCAAGCGGGGGCAAGTCGTCCTGTTCGACGACACCTTCGCCAATTACTTCGAACCGCACGTGGGGATCGCCGCGATCGAACTGCTCGAGGGGCTGAGCTACGACGTGGTGCTTGCCCAAGCCGGTTGCTGCCAGCGACCGCGGTTGTCGAAGGGGTTGGTTCGCGAAGCCAAGCAACGCGGTACCCAGACGCTGCAGCATCTCGACGTCTTCGCCAGCCAAGGGGTGCCGATCCTCTGCCTGGAACCTTCCTGTGCTTCGGCCCTCTGCGATGACTTGCCCGACCTGGTCGACGATGCCGAGATGGGACGCCGCGTCGCCAGCCAGATCGAGATGATCGACACCTTCCTCGATCGCGAAGGGGTCACCCTGACCAGCGACCGCGAAGCAATTTTGCTGCACGGCCATTGCCATCAGAAAGCGACCTTCGGCACCGCCGCGATCCGTCGTCTGTTCGATAAGATGCCGCAAACCGATTGCCAGGAAGTCGATTCGGGCTGCTGCGGGATGGCGGGATCCTTCGGCTACGAGCACTACGAACTGTCGGAGAAAATCGGCGAAGACCGGCTCTTTCCGGCAGTCCGGGAGGCGGTCGCTGCCCAGCAAACGATCGTGGCCTGCGGCATCTCCTGCCGTCACCAGCTGCACGATTTTCTCGGGGTCGAAGCAAAACACTGGGTCGAAGTGGTCTTCCCCGGCGAATGATCCAGCCGATCTGTTAAACTGCGGGAGTTCTTTGGAATTTCCTTGCAGCCCCGGTGACCCCGATGACGCAGACGACACGCCGCCAATTCCTGCACACGTCCGCCGCGGTAGGCGGAGG
>CAYNVI010000305.1:0-6123 GCA_964400585.1 uncultured Pirellulaceae bacterium
GTGATATCTTGCACGACTCCCACGGAGCGGACGGGTTGCCCCTGGGCATCGTAAGCCGTCTTTCCGTACTCCATGACATGTTTGATGCGTCCGTCGGGCATCTGCAAACGATGCGAAATCTCGTACGCTTCCCGTTCTGCGACCGAACGCTGGTAGATCTCTTCCACCTGTTGCCGGTCGTCCGGATGGACCAGCCGAAGAAAGCCCTCAAAGGAGGCATCGAAACGCGTCGGATCGATCTCGAAGATGTCAAAGGTCTCCTCGGACCAGTGCAGGGTGTCGGTCAGCAAGTCCAGTTCCCAGTTGCCCATGCCGGCGATCCGCTGGGCTTCCTGAAGTCGATCGCGGAGCCGCGCGAGTTCACTGGTGGCACGCTGCCGGTCGGTCACGTCGGTGCCGATCGCCAGCAGCCCAGTGCACCGTCCCTGCGGACTGGTGAGTTTTTCGTCCCACCATTCGATCTGCAGTTCCTGGCCCCCCCGTGTCAGGATCGGGGTGATGTTGCCGCGTGTCTGCTGGCCCTCGATCGCCCGGCGGAACAGACTCTGCGTCGCCTGGCGTTCGTGGGGAGCGACCACGGTGGCAACCCAATCTTTTCCTTCGAGCTCGGCCAAGGACCAACCGGTGAGCTTTTCAAAGTGCGAGTTGACGAACCGAACGCGTCCCTGCGGATCGAGCTGCATGCAGATGACGGGGCCCACCTCCAGGACCCGCTCGGCAAAACTTCGCTCGGAGGGAAGCGACGACTGCGAGGCACCTGGATCCGAAGATTGCGAGCGTGACAAGACGAGCCCTTCCATAAAAAAGGCACAGACATCGATTTCTTCGGGACCGTTCCAACAGAACGACAAAGTTTTGAACGCCCCTGAAGAGGGCTTAGCCCTCTTGAACGCGCGTCAGTTTCATGATCCGACCATCCACATTCCAGTCTTGCACATAGAGATTCCCCGCGGCGTCCCAATAGGAACCGTGGGTTCCGCTGAAGATCCCTTCGATCCATTCTTCCTGCGGGACGTTGAAGTTGCGGCCCTTGGCAGGATCCGGGTTGTGGCCGAGCACTGCGATGATCGTATTGTTCTTATTGAGGATCACCAGGCGGCCGTGCAGGTCCGGCACCGACACGTAGTCCCCCTGAATGGCAACGGCGGTGGGCATGCCGAGTCCCGTGATGACTTCCTCGATGAACTCGCCCTCCAGGGTGTAATGCAGCAAACGCCCTTTGGGTTGATGGTTGCGATCGCAAATCAGCAGCCTCGCCGGGGTGTAGCGGGTGTCGAGCGTCATTCCGTGGGCGGTGTTGAACTCCTTCAGGCCATTCCCTTTCTGGCCGAAATGGGAAAGGTAATTGCCTGCTTTGTCGTAGTGAAAGATGTGATTGCTGGCGTAGCCGTTGGAAAGGTAGATGTCGCCGTTGGCAGCGACGGTGATCGCCGTCGGATTGAACTGGATCTTTCCCAGGCCCGACTCCTCAGGATAAGGCAAACGCAAAACGACCTCGCCCGAGTGGGCGTTGAATTTGATCCCTTCGGCATCCTGATTCCGCGCCGCGTAGATGAATTCCTGCCCGTCTTCCTCGCGGATTTCCATGTCGTGCAGGTTGGTGTAGTCGCCGCCGAGGTACGAATGGATGACCTTTCCCGCCGGCGAAAAGACAAAGACCCCGGCGCGGGCACTCGTGTAGATGTTTCCGGCCTGATCGATCACGACCGAACCGTGGGTCGGGCCGATTGCCGACTGGCCGTCAGGCCGGAGGCCCCATCCCGGCACGGTGTCGAATGTCATGATCCCGCAGCCCATGCGAACCGGCTGGACCGGGGATTCGGCCCGGAGCAAGCCCGGAAAGCAAAGGACAGCAAGCAGGGCGCAGTAATAAAGACGACTCAGCATGGATTCTGGCTCGACAAGGAGGGCGTTCAACGGCGGGTTGGTCAACCGCCAGGAAAAGTTCAACGATTATAGCAGTGGGTGGGGGTGGTCGCGAGCAAGAGAGGGGCTCCGCAGCTTCCGCCCGCCCAACTCGAGTCGGTCTACAGGCGGAAACGGATCGGCAGCAATTCCTCGGTGGCGACAGGGTGATGATCGCGTTCGGCGGGGGAGCCCCGCCAGGTGCGCACCGCCTTGACCGCGGCGGCGTCGAGCAGAGGATGTCCACTGGAAGAGGCAAGCTCGACGCGCTGGACCTGCCCGGTCGCATCGATCCATAAACGTAACAGGACCGTCCCCTCCAAACGTTGGGCGACCGCCGCTGGCGGATATTCGGGAAAGGCGTTGTCGGAAAGGTCGGGGCGAACGCTTGGTTCCAACCCCAACGATTGCGGAGGCGCCGGGGGGCGGCTGGCCGAAGGAGGAACCGAGGGTGGTCGCAGCGGTCGACGGGGGAGTTGCCGCGGTTGATCGCGTACCGCCGGCCGTTGCGGAATCTCGGCTGGGCGGTTGGCAGGGGACCGCGGTGATGCCGGCGGCGTCGTCGCGGGCGGCGAGACGGCCAGGGGGGAGGGAAAGGGGGGGGGGGGCCGGCCGGGCGGCGTCGCTCGACGCGCAGGTTCGGGCAGCGAGGCGCGGGCCGCCGCCTGGGTCGGTGGCGAAGCCGGCCTTGCCCGGGGAGGATCGAGCGACCAGGCGGCCGAGGAATCCGGGGTGGCCTCGAGCGAAAGGGCCAGGATCTGGCGTTGACCGTCCAAGGAAAACGGTTCGGGGTCTTCGCTCACCCAAATGCCAAACCACAGCAGGGCACCGGCATGCAGGATCAGCGATGCCGAGCAGGCCTGCAGCGGCGCCGCGGCGGTCAGCCAGCGAGCGAACGATCGCCGGGAGGAAACGCGCTCCCTGGTCTGTCGGGTTGCGATCTTCAAAATCATCCGCTTCGGGTAGGAGACGGGTGCTGGATCCAGGCGGAAAAGGCGGGGCGAAGAAAGCCCCCGTAGTTGATTCTAACCGAGGCCAGCGGAGGACTCGCGGCAACGGGCCGATCCGCTGCCCCTTGGTCGCTGGGACGGGACGTCCGCCCAGCAGCCCGGACGTCCGCACCGCAGCGACACGCGATCCCTCACGGTCCCGATCCTGCCAGCCGGCAGGTTTTCGGGGCGGGAAAGTCGACGCCCAAACCCATTTGTTTTGAGGGTTTAGGCAAGCTGGGGCGACGGTGCCTCTGCCGCGGTTCGGGTTGGATCGGTCGCAGGGATTTTTCCGAAACTACCGGGGTGTCAACGCTGCAGCATCAACCGCGCTGCTGTTACCACTGGGTGGGATGTCAGACCGCAGGGACAGGGGAGACCGAAGGATGCCGAAGACTTGGCTGCGTTGCCTATTGGGAGTGCTCGCGACGAACGGACTGGCGACCGCCCAGGATTCGTTTGCGCCGGTTCCCGTTCGCCCCGTCCGCGCGTTACAGGAGGGGGGTCCTCCGGAGGCGACGCTGCCAGAGATCGAAGTCCGCCCGGCGGAGCCCTTGCCGCCAGCGACCGCCGCCCCGGGGCCGGCCGCTGCGGGGGGAGAAGGAGCGGAGCTGCCCCCCTTTCCTGAGGGCTCGCCGGCCGCTTCGGCTGCCCCGAGCGGGGCCTCGGCGGAATCTCGATTTCCCGACCTCGGCGCGTTGGAGCTGGGGCAAGCGGGGCCGTTTGCCGCGAACACCGGGATTTTGCGTGGCGGCAAGTCGCTGTTTGAGACCCCGGCGGCCGCTTCGATCCGTACGCGGGAGGAGATCGAGGCGCGGCAAGCCCCCGACATGTTTCACGCCTTGCAAAACGAAGTGGGCGTGCTGATGCAGAGTACGGCGGCCGGACAAGCGTCCCCTTTCATGCGTGGTTTGACCGGGCAGCAGGTGCTGATTCTGGTCGACGGTATTCGGCTGAATAACTCGATCTTCCGCCGCGGCCCGAACCAGTACTTCAATACGATCGACCCGGGGATGGTCGACCACATTGAAGTCCTGCGGGGGCAAGGATCGGTCCTGTGGGGATCCGATGCGATCGGTGGGGCGATCAATGTGGTGACGCGGGGCGCCGACGCCCATCTGGGCCTCCACCATGGGGACTACTCCACGGCGGGATTCACGCAGTACTACAACACCGCCAATTCCTCGCCTTACAGCCGGTTGAACGTCGAAGGCTGGGTCGGTTCGGTCGGCCTTTTTGGGGGCGGGAGCTTCCAGAACGTGCGCGATCTGGATACCGGTTTCGACGAATTTTCTCGGCAGCCAGGGACGAATTACCAGCAATATGCGGGCGACATTAAACTCAATTATCTACTGGGCGAACGGAGTATGTTGACCGTTTCGTTGCAGCACTTCGAACAAGAAGACCTGCCCCGTAGCGACCGTTTCCCCGGCTATCCGCTGGACCGCAACAATAGCAACAGCGAGGCGGGGGCGCGGTTCTTTGATCCGCAACAGCGGGATCTTGCCTACTTGCGCTACCAGTCACTCGATCCCTGGGGCGGGACCTTCGACGCGTTGACCGTGACCGCCTCTTATCATCGCCAACGGGAAGTGCAGACGCGGGGCATTCCCACGACCCGCTCCCAAGAAACCGATGTCGACAGCAGCGGTCTGCAAGCGGTGGTTGCCAAAGACCTGGGAGATTACGGCAAGTGGACCAGCGGCTTCGACTGGTACCATGACGACGTCGATTCCGCGTTTGGCGGGACGGCGAGCGGGCCGATCGTCCCCGATGATGCCTGGTACCGCCGTGCCGGTTGGTTTTTGAACTGGGATGTTCCGCTCACCGATCGACTCGACGCCACTGCCGGCGTCCGTTACGAGTCGATCGAGACGGCGGGGACGCCGACCATCGACAACGCGCCGGTCCCCATCAATCCGGATTACGAAGATTGGATCAGCCAGGTCGGCTTCCTCTACAAAGCCACCGACCAGTTGCACTGGTTCGGATCGATTGCCGAAGGTTTTCGCGCGCCGAACCTGGATGACCTGATGGCTAATAATCCGAACGTGCTGCAGCAAGGGCAAAGCGTTCCCAGCCTCGGATTGACGCCCGAGCAATCGATCAATTACGAAGTCGGGGTGAAGACGAACGGGAAACGCTTGCGCACCCAGACGTCGGTCTTCTGGCTCGATTTGAAAAACAACATCGTTTCGATCACGGCAGCCCCCAATACCTTTGCGTCGGCCAACCAGGATTCATTTATCCAGGGCGTCGAGTTCAGTGGCGATTACCTGCTGGAGCGTGATTGGTCGCTGTATGGGAACTTCTGGTACACGTATGGCGAAAACCTGGAAACCGACGCCCCGCTCAGTCGCGTCCCGCCGATGCAAGGCATCTTGGGGCTGCGATACCGCCCCGTGCAATCCGATGATTACTTCAGCATCTACACCTGGATGTCGGATCGCCAAGACCGGCTCGATCCGGTGCGGGATGTCACCGACGAGCGGATCCCGATCGGCGGCACACCCGGTTTTGCCACGCTGAACGCCCGCGCCGGGACAGCCTTTGGCGCGCAACGCAGCCATCGGGTCAGTCTCAGTCTGGAGAACCTGACAGACAAAGCCTACCTGGTCCACGGTTCCGGCGTGCTGGGGACCGGCTTTACGGCCCGCTTCGGCTACAGCTGGATGTATTAGTCGAAGCTGATCCGCACCCGATCGATCTGCGGCTGCGAGCGGTTCTCGGTCGTATCGGTCAAGCGGAGCTCGAAACAAAAAGCCTGACCCGCCGGCAGTCCGGCAAGCTCCATCGCGGCGGGCGTTTTGTCGATCTGTTTGGCAAACCCGGAGCGGTGCGCGTAGGTTTCCTGGAGCGTCTTCCAGGAGGTCCAATGATCGACCTGGCCATTGTCGTCGACATCCACACCGACGCGCGCCTCGACCTGCTCCACCCACGGGCCGGGGCTGACGAAGTCGGTCCGCTGCTGCGTGACCAGGTAAAACTGTCCCTCGGCAAAACCGATGTCGGGATCGGGATGCCCCTTGCCGATCTGGCCGCACCACTGGAAAGGAGTGTCCAGACTGGCGCTCGTGAACCAGCCGACGCTCATTGCATGACCCCCTGCCGGGTCGTGGTCACCGAACAAATAGTATTGCCCACCGACGCAAATGGCGGCCCAGTCCCCATAGGCTGGCTGCGTGGGTTGGTGGATAGCGGTGCGGAATTGCCACTGATCGGGAATGCG
>CAYNVI010000306.1:0-6117 GCA_964400585.1 uncultured Pirellulaceae bacterium
CGTTCATGCACCAAACCGCCCTCGGTGCATTCCACGTAACCCGTGCCATGCACCTTCCTCACCACCCACATTCAATCCAAAACCGACCAACCTTCCAACCTTCAAACGTTCAAACGTTACAACGCCGTCCCACTTGCCAACCCACCCGCTCTCCCTTATACTCCTCTCCCTAAACCGGAACCCAACCACCTCACCGGAGGTAACCTTGACCATCACCACCTTCCTGGCGGACGACCACGCCGGCCCGTTCCACCGATTCGTCGGGCTCCAGCCGCGAAGTTTCCGGAAGGTCGGCGCCGCGAAGCAACTTTTCCAGCTCTTCGCCGAGTTCCACCAGGGTCTCCGGATGAACGGCCACGACCAGTTGACGGGCCGAGCGGATATGATGCAGCGCCTCTTCCGCCCACTGCAGGACGATCGTCGGTTCGTGCTGCAACCGTCCGCGGATCACTTTCTCGGCCATCGCCACGGAGACCGCCGTCAAGGTTTCCGCGAATTCTGCCAGCCACTCCGCTTCCTGCTGGGCGAGGGCTTCGACGGTTTGCTGCATCGCTGGCAGGCGTTGCTCGACTTCGCGGCGAACGCGTTGGTTCAATTGCTGTTCGACATCGACCTCCGCCTGTTCCCGCCCGGCCGCGTAGCCCGCTTCCTGGGCCGCCTGCTTGATCACGGCAGCTTCTCGATGCGCTGCCTCCAGGATACTGTCGGCTTCCCGCCGCGCCGCTTCGAGATGCTGACGGCCGGAGGCGGCGAAGTCATCCAGATTGAATCCCACCAGGCCGCTGACCGCCGGCTGGACCGTATCCCGGTTCGCTTTGACCACCGTCGCCAAGGTTTGCTTCCTTTCCGAAAGGTTTCGTTACGCCGTCGGGCTAGGCCGCAGCCAGCGTTGCCCCCGGCACGC
The DNA here is from genome assembly GCA_964400585.1 of uncultured Pirellulaceae bacterium. Classification (GTDB taxonomy): domain Bacteria; phylum Planctomycetota; class Planctomycetia; order Pirellulales; family Pirellulaceae; genus CAYNVI01. The sequence continues at coordinate 905 of CAYNVI010000306.1, forward strand.
CGCCGGTCGCTGCTTCCCACGCGCCGGCCATTTCCACAACATGCTGCTTGGCCTGATCGACTTCACCGATCGTCAGCGTGCCGAGGCCTGCCAGCTGCTGACGGATCTGTTTGGCTTGGCGACGCGGAAGCGAGCGGAGGACGCGATCGGCCTCTTTGCGGGGGAAACCGCAGAGCGCCAACAAGGCCTCGCGGGTCTCCAGCTGGGCGAGCGCCTCACGCAGGCGATCGGTCGACAATCGGCCGAGGAGCCGGTCGAGCTGAATCGAGTCGATCGCGAGGCTGGCCGGTTCGGGGGCGGCCCCCGCGGTCGCGTCCTCCGGTCCCTCGACCGCATCGGACTCGCTCACATCCACTGCGGCCGGAGCCTCCGGTTCCGACGGTTCGGACGCCGGCAGAGTCTGGGGATCGATCCCCAGTTCCTCGGCGACGCCACGCCGGGTTTGCTGAGGCATTTCGGCCAAGATCGCATGCAAGGATCGTCCGCCGGCTCCCACCCCCACGGCCCGCGGCGTGGCATCCGCCAGCAGACGGCGCAGATGGTCCCCGATCGAATCGAGGGCGTCGGGTGGCAAGTGTTCGAGCCGGGCCAGGCGACGCAGCGCCTCGGCGCGCAAGCTATCGGACAAGCCGGGCAGCAGGCGGGCCGCCTGATGCGGGGCGAGCGAGGCGAGTACGATCGCGATCGTTTGGGGATGTTCGCCGATGATCGCGCCGAGCAGGCTGTCATCCGGCACGTCGGAGAGGAACGCTAACGGGGGAGCTTCCGACGCACCGCGATCCGCGGCCGGCTCCGCTTCCTCGCGATGCTTGAATTGCAGCTCGACCGCTTCATTGCCCAAGGTCCTTGCGGGCGGCGTGGTCCCCTGGGGGGCGCCCCCCACTTGTTGGCGCGTGGCTTGGACAAATTCCGCTTGGGCACGACGCCGCTCCAGCGGGTCGACATCTTCCAGGTCGGCCATCGCGCGACGCAAGCGGGCGCGTTCGAGAGGAGGCAGTTGGCCGAGCAATGCGCGGGCCACCGGTTCTTCAAAGCTGGTCATCAGGATCGCGGCACGACGGAGCGACGCGCGGCGATCGATCGTCCCGAGAGCCATCGGCTGCTTCCCTTTTCCGATATCGATTGCGGTGGTTCCTTCCACCGCCAACCGTTTGTAGCGTTCGCCGCGCGTCGGTGCCAAGGGCGATTCCGCCGACGGCTCTCGCGCTCGAGTGTCGCAGTGTCGTGGCTCGCTAGCCCTCCCCTCGCTTAGGCTCGACCCTCCCAGGGGGTGTCGCAGGGTGCAGGCTGGGGGTTGGGAGGGAAATTGTAGCGCTAGCCTCCCCTTCCCCAACCGGTTTGCCCTGCGGCCCGATCGCCTCAAGCGGCCTCGCCCAGCCAGGATCGCAAGACATTGGCGGCGACATCGGGATTGCTTTCGATCAACCCGCTCAGCTCATCGGTCAGACTCTTGCCGGTGATTTCCATCTCGACGGACTTAGACGGCTCTCCCGATCCCGCCGACTGCTCGGCGTCGGGGGGGACAGGTACCTCCAACCCGAACCCTTCCTCAAACGCGGGGGGCGTCTGGCCGGGCATGGTCTTGGCGACCGAACGGGCGACGAGCAGGGCGATCAAAGCCAGCATCCCCATCCCGATCGGCTGCCAGGAATCGGCCAGCCAGGAGAACGCTTGGGCCGCCGTATCGGGGGTGGGCAGCGGGGCTTCGGGCAGGTCGGGATAATCCCACACCTCGACCAGCGGAAGCGTCGAAGCTCCGACTTCCACGGGCGGTAAGATCGGGGTCACCGCGTTTTGGATTTTCAACCCCGTGGCTTTCTTCAACTGGGCCAGGTCCTCGCCGCTGAGGGCGGGAATCTCCTCGGCGGTTGCCTGCGGATTCTCCATCAGGTACTCCCGGCGCCAGGCCGTTTCGTAGTAGCTCAGCGGCAGCCCGATACTGACCGTCACCCGTTCGGTCTGCAGCCCGGCATAGCGGGATTGTTCGTGACTCTGTCCGACCTCGCTGCGACTCTCTTTGCTTTCGTCGGTACTGGTCACGCGGGTCGCCGCCTTGTCGATTTTGACGGCGGTGTTGGAGGCGGTGGCGGTGTTGGGCGGCGCCCCCGGCACGCCTCCCTGCGGCTGGCGCGTCGAATCGAACTCACGGCTCCGAGAACTCGACTCGGTCGTCACCGCTTCGGGATCGTACTTGACCTCCACCTTCTCGCTGCCGAGCGACGGGTTGATCTCCGCCCGCACCGCCAACTGGAAATCCCCATACCCGATCAGCAATTGGCGGATCCGCATTTCGAGATTGCTTTCCACCCGCCGCTGGGTCGCCAGCAGTTGGTTTTCATCTTCGTCGTAGCCGCCCATCCCCTGCTCGTTGGTGTCCGAGATATGGACATCGTCCACGGCCAGTCCGGCAAAGCAGCCGGCGACCTGCTCGCGGATCATTTTCTTGCGCATCGGCGAGAGCGGTCGGTTGCCTTGGGGGATCACGGTCACGCTGGCGGTCTGCCGGACGTCATTGGAAAAGCCCCCTTCCCGGATGTCGTATTCGACGCGGGCCCATTCGACCTCGGGATAGGCCTCGATCGCCCGACTGAGATCGACTTTCTTGGCATGCGACAGCCGGGCTTTCTGCTTCGAGCTCAGTTCCATCAACCCGGAACTGTTCAAGGCTTCCTCGACCGCCGATTGCAAGCGGGTCGGCGAGGCCCCCGTTTCGGCGAGGGCATTGAGGTATTCGTGCTGCTTGGAGGCGGGCACGCGGATCCGCATCCCTTCGCGTTCCCAGCCACTCAATTTGGCTTGGCTAAAGGCGCTTTCCATGTCCCACATTTCCTGTTCAGAAAACGCTTGTCCGCCGAACAGGTAGACACCCTCGGTGCGTGCTTCCCCTTGGACCAGGAACCCCAATCCGATCGCGATCGCCGCGACCAGCATCACGGCGATCACACGGGAGGGCACCGGCATCGCCAAGAAGGCATCGCGAAACTGCTGCAGCGTCTCTTTCAGAACATTCATGGTCAGGCGACAGCATCATGCCGTCCGCTTAAATTTGGATTTGCTGGACTTGCTGGTAAGCGTCGATCAGTTTGTTGCGAACCTGCATCATCATGCGGAAGGCGAGGTCGGCTTTCTGCACGGCGGTCAGCACTTCGGCCTGATTGACATCGCCGCCGGTCAACATCTGATGGACCATTCCATCGGCGTTTTGCTGCAGCCCGTTGACCTCCTGGAACTGGCCGGCCACCAGGTCGACGAAGGAGTTTTCGGAGGCACCGGCAGCCTGCTCGGTTCCCGGGAAATGCGGGGCTGCGGGAGGCTTCGGCAGGGGAGGCAGCGGCGACAGGGTCGGCCGGGAAAGGGGCGACATGCTCAGGCGATGATGGAAAGGGTTTCTCGTCCGAGATTCTTACTGATCTCCATCACCCCGACGTTCGCTTCGTAGGCCCGCGTCGCTTCGAGGGCATCGACCATCTGCGTCGTCAAATCGATGTTCGGGTACGCGACGTAGCCTTTGCGTTCCCCTTCCTTGATCGCCAACGGATGATCGGGCTGGTAGCGATACAGCGGTTCCGCTTCGTCGTGGCGGATCTCGGCGACCTTGACGCCGGAGGCCCCGCTGCTGGTGCTCAGCTCGTCATGCGTCTGAAAGACCACCTGCCGTGCCTGGTAGGGTTTGGCGTTGCCCGTCTCATCCTTCAGCGAAGACATGTTGGCGATATTGCCCGAGACCGTATTCAAACGGACCCGCTGGGCGACGAGTGCCGAGGTACTGATATCAAGCGCTGAAAACATGCTTTGTTTCTCCAGGAAGGACCGCTCCGACGCCGGGCGTCGGCTTAGGCACGCTCGCTGATCGCCGCCTGCAGCAGCCCGAACTGGCTGCGCATCAGGGCGATCGCGGAATTGTGCAGGTGTTGGTTTTTGGCCATTTCGGTGACCTGGCTTTCCAGCCCCACGTCGCTGTTGTCATGGAACACGACCTGCTCCATCGCATGCCGTGGCCCTTCCATGAAATCGCCCCGGGTGGCCGGCGAACCGGTGCCGGGACGGGCCGTGGCATGGCCGGGCGAGGGATGCTGGGAAGCTTCGATCGAATCGGCCAAGGCATTCTGGAAATCCGCCACCGAAAGATCGCGGGTGCGGTAGCCGGGCGTGTCGAGGTTTGCCAGATTGCCCGCCAGCACCTCATGCCGTTTCTGGGCGAACGCCACGGTTTGCTCGAGCGCTGGCACGGTCGAGCTACGAAACATTCCGATCATCGTGACTGGTTCCCTTGCTTCCACAGAGGCCCCGGCGCCGCGCAGATCGGCGGCAAGGGCGGGACGAAAACATCAAGCGGCCGAGTGCTGGGCCAGCCGTCGTCCGAAGAAAATCGTCACGGCTGCTCCGCCCTGCGGGCAATCCTGCCAGCACATCTCCGCGCCGACGACCGCCGCCACCAGCGGAAGGCAGTGCGGACGCTCGGCAATCGGACGGCCCGTGTCGGCAATCTCCAATTCCACCCGTTCCCCGTCGGACCAGGCGGTCAGCGTCAGTTCTCCCCCGGCGGGCATCTCCTGCAACGCTTGCCGTACCAGGATCCGGACCAATTCCCCCACTTGCTCCGGCACGTCCCGAACCAGAATGCCGGGGTCGATATCTTGCTCGCAACGGATCGTCGCAGCGTGCGCCGCCAACGGCTCCGACGTCGCTTGGCGGATCACGTCGACCAGAGGTATCGCTTCGGCAGAGGACTTCGGCAAATCGAATCCCATGTTCCGCTCCTTCGGGTATGGGCCACTTGGATGCGTCCGTCAGTAACGCAACCGAGCCCCCCGCGGCAAGAGAGATCCGCAGCGACTTGAGCCAAAATCGAAAAAGAGCAAAAAAATCGCCGCAGACGCAGGGATCACCCCGGCAGCCTCAGCCCGCGGCTCAACCGGCGGTCAGATCAAGGCGTCCGCCGCGGGAATGGCCGGTCGCCTGCGAGGCGCGATAGGCCTTGGCTGCCTGTTGCGCGCCGGTGCTCTGCTGCAGTTGGGCGGCGAGGGCATCGCGGCTGGTCGTCAGCTGCGTTTCGCAGCGGGCATCGAGCGCCATGATCTCGTGGAGCAAGCGATCGGTCTGTTGTTGACGCGTGCGGCACCGCGTGCGGGCGGCCGGACTGGCCCACTGCCGGGTTTCGGCGGCTTGTTCGCCAAACGGCTGGAGGCGCTGCTGGAACTCGTCGAGCTGCT
>CAYNVI010000307.1:0-542 GCA_964400585.1 uncultured Pirellulaceae bacterium
TTGATCGGCGGGGCCCTGGGGTTGGGGGTGGGCTTTCCAGCGGTCCCAGCCGCTGCGGGGCTGTTCGCGGTGGCGGTGGTTGCCGCCGCGCTGCTGTGGAGCGGGTCCTATCGGTTGGTCGAGCGGGTGTTGATGGGCCTCGTCGCGGTGATGGGGATCGCCTTTGTCGTGGCGGCGGGGATCGCCATGATCAGCGGACGTTTTCCGTGGGACACCGCCCTGCCCCGCTGGCCGGCCGAAGCGGGACTGACGGTGTTGGCGCTGTTGGGAACGACGATCGTTCCTTACAACCTTTTCCTGCATGCCAGCGGAGCGAGTCGGCGGTGGGCGAAAATCCGGCCGCGCGACGTCGGGCTGCGGACCGCCCGCCGCGACGCCGCGATCGGGATCGCCGCCGGCGGCGTGTTGACGATGGCGATCCTCGTCCTCGCCGCCTCGGTATTGGACGAAGGCATCTCGGCGGAAACCTTGCCGACCGCCCTCGGTCAAAGCGGTGCGGGGATCGCGATGCGGTGGCTCTTTGCGGTTGGCTTGCTCGCCGC
>CAYNVI010000307.1:552-6098 GCA_964400585.1 uncultured Pirellulaceae bacterium
CCGCGGGGCTGACCAGTGCCGTCACCGCGCCGCTGGCGGCCGCCTATGCGGTGTGCGGCATCTGGGGATGGTCCGACGATGAACGAAGCGGCCGGTTTCGGGCGGTCTGGGGGTTGGTGCTCGGCTGCGGCGTGGTCGCGGCGTTCTGGCGCGGCGGCAGCCCTGCCGACACGATTTGGCTGACGCAGGCCGCCAACGCTCTCGTCCTGCCGGTGATCGGAGGCGGTTTGTTGCTGGCGTGCAATGCAAAGATCTTCGGCAAGCACGCCAATGGGCCGTTCGGGAACGCGGCCGCCGGGATCGCTTTGCTGGTCATCCTGGCCCTGGCGGTCGCCCAGCTCGCCAGCCTGGCCGGATGAACTGGCGGGCGGGGCATCGTTCCGCTGGCGGCGGAACCGCCGATCGTTGCCGGTGCGCTTCGTCGCGGTCGCGGCCGGGGAGGTCGCGGTTACAGTGTCGGCCCGACCGCCCAGGGGACGAATTCATTGTCGCCGATTCCCAGCCCTTCGCTTTTCGTTTTTTCGCCGCTGGCGACGCGGAGTACTGCCTGGTAGATCGCCTCCCCGACCGCCGGGACCGCTGCGCCGGCCAGGATCGTGCCGGCATCGAGGTCCATGTCCTCATCGAGCCGCTCGAACAGGGCCGTGTTGGTAGCGATCTTGATCGAGGGGGTCGGTTTGCAGCCAAAGCAACTGCCGCGGCCGGTGGTGAACAGGATCACGTTGGCGCCGCCGGCCACTTTTCCGGTGACGCTGGCGGGATCGAAGCCGGGGGTGTCCATCACGCACAGCCCCCGCGAGGTCACCGGTTCGGCGTATTCGTAGACCGCTTCCAGCGCCGTCGAGCCACTTTTGGAGACCGCCCCGAGCGATTTTTCGGTGATCGTCGTCAGCCCTCCTGCCTTGTTGCCGACCGACGGATTGTTGTCCAGGGTCTGACCAAACATGGCGACGTAGCCTTTCCACCACTCGATCCGTTCGAGCAGTTTGGCGGCGACTTGGGGCGAGCGGGAGCGTCGGACCAGGAGGTGTTCGGCGCCGTAGATCTCGCTGGTTTCCGAGAGGATCGCTGCCCCGCCGGCGGCCACGATCCGATCGGCTGCAGCCCCGACCGCGGGGTTTGCGGTGATTCCCGAGTAGCCATCGGAGCCGCCGCATTCCAGCCCGACGGTGAGGTGCGAAGCCGCTACCGGCTGACGTCGGCAGGTGTTGGCTTGCTCGAGCATTTCCTCGACCAAGGCCTCCGCTTTTTCGATCGTCCGCCGCGTGCCTCCTTCGTCCTGCATGGTCAACACCGGCGTCCCCACGTGGTCGGTCAGCTGCCGTCCATCGGCGGCGAACAGGGGGACGACCTGATGCCGATCGCTCATGTAGCCCACGGTGTTCTGTTCGCAGCCGAGGCCGATCAGCACGGTGCCGGCCAAGTTGTGGTGCCGAGTCATCCCCGCCAGGGTACGGCTGAGCATCTGGTGTTTCAGGCCGTCGAAGGCCATCGCGCAGCCCGCTTCGTGGACCAGGGCGATCACGCCATCGACATGCGGCCAGCGTTTCATCCGCTCGGCATCGAATTTGGCCGCGACCATCCGGGAGACCGACGCCGAGCAATTGACGGTGGAGACGATGGCCACGTAATTCCGCGTGCCGACGCCTCCCTGGGGTCGGACGTAGCCGTCGAAGGTGTCGGCTCGCGACGCCGGGGACGGTGGCGGAGCGGTGCGTTCGACCGTCGTGATCACGGTGTGTTCGTCTGTCAGATTCTGCGAATGGACGTGTTCCCCCGGCCGGATCGTCTGGGTGGCCCGCCCGATCGGTTCGCCGTATTTCAGGACGGCGCTGTCGGCAGGGATCTCGCGCAAGGCCAATTTGTGGCCTGCCGGGACCGCTTGCTGGACCGCCAGCGTTCCCTGCGGGACCGTGACGGCATCACCGGGGTGAAGGGTTTGGAGCGCCACGCCGACGTTGTCGCGCGGGTGCAGGCAAAGCAGTTTCGTCAACGACATGCCGAGGAGTTTCCAACGGGTTGAAAGCGGGGGAGGCGGTCGCTCCGGAGCCCCGCTGAGGGAGCCAAGATCGCCCCCGAGGCTCCTTTCGACAGAATTGGACGCGTCCTATAATCTGCCTCGAGCGATTCGACCCGGCATCGGAACGGGATGCGAAAACCTCGCCGGAAACCGGGGACGGCCCCCAGTATCGGTCCTCTCTCCGTTTGCTTCCAGTCTCCCGAGGCGACCTCGGAAGGGAATGGCGGTTTTCGGAAGGTGCGAACTTACCGCGAGCGGCTGCAATGAAAATTCACGAATACCAAGCGAAACAACTTTTCCGCGAAGCCGGCGTGCCGGTCCTCGAGGGTCACCTGGCGCGGACGGCCGAGGAAGCCGCTCAGGCCTTCCAGCAACTGGGAGGACCCCTGGCGGTCGTCAAAGCCCAGATCCACGCCGGGGGTCGCGGCAAAGGGCACATCATCGACAATGCCGAGCAACGAGGCGTGGTGCTGGTCCGTTCGGCCGAAGAAGCCCAGGCTGCTGCCGCCGCACTGCTGGGCAACAAGCTGGTGACGGTGCAGACCGGCCCCGACGGTCAGACCGTCAACCAGGTCTTCATCGAACAAGGCTGCGACATCGCGCGGGAGCTTTACCTGGGCGTTGTCCTCGATCGGGGGGCCTCCCGGCCGGTGCTGATGGTCAGCACCGAAGGGGGCGTCGAGATCGAAAAAGTGGCCGAGGAAACGCCCGAGTTGATCCTCAAAGAGCACTTCGATCCGGCCGTGGGCCTCGAATCCTACCAGGTGCGGAAGCTGTGTAAGAAACTGGGGGTCGAAGGCAAAGCGGTTCGCGCGGCCGAGAAATTCATGAAGGCACTCTGCCGCTTCTATGTCGACCACGACTGTGAAATGGCAGAGATCAACCCGTTGGTGCTGACTGCCGACGGGCAGATGCTGGCGCTCGATGCAAAGATCTCCTTTGACGGCAATGCCCTCTTCCGGCATCCCGACATCAAGGAGCTCCGTGACCTCGCCGAGGAGGATCCCGCCGAAGTGCGGGCCGGCAATTTTGGGCTCAGCTACGTCACCCTGGACGGCAACATCGGCTGCCTGGTCAACGGGGCGGGACTGGCGATGTCGACGATGGACATCATCAAGTACCACGGGGGCGAGCCGGCCAACTTCCTCGATGTCGGCGGCGGGGCGAATACCGAACAGGTCACCGAGGCGTTCCGGATCCTCCTGTCCGATCCGAATTGCCAGGCGGTGTTGGTCAATATCTTCGGAGGGATCGCCCGCTGCACGACGATCGCCACGGCGATCATCGAAGCGAGCAAGGAGGTCGGTTTCAACGTCCCGTTGGTTGTCCGTCTCGAAGGGACCGAAGTGGAAGAGGGGCGGAAGCTGTTGGCCGAAAGTGACGTCGACATCATCAACGCGCTCGACATCACCGACGCGGCCAAAAAGGTGGTTGCCGCCATCGCTTAATCCCGCCCCGTGTTTTTCACGCCCTCCCTCGCCTCCCTTTCATCTTTCAGCAAGTCGTTATGAGCATCTTGGTCAACCGTGACACGCGGGTTATCTGTCAAGGCATCACCGGTAATGCGGGCGCGTTCCACACCCGCGGGTGCAAGGAATACGGAACGCAGATGGTCGGTGGGGTCACGCCCGGTAAAGGGGGCCAGACGGCCGAAGGGCTGCCGGTCTTCGATACGGTTTATGAAGCCGTCGAGCAAGCGGGCGCCGACGCCACGATGATCTTCGTGCCGCCTCCCTTCGCTGCCGATGCGATCCTCGAAGCGATCGACGCCGGGATCAAAGTGATTGCCGCGATCACCGAAGGGGTCCCCGTCCTCGACATGGTCCGAGTCTACGAAAAAGTGCGGGCCAGCGATTCGGTGTTGATCGGGCCTAATTGCCCCGGCTTGATTACCCCCGGCGAATGCAAAATCGGGATCATGCCCGGTTACATCCACAACCCCGGTAAGGTGGGGGTGATGAGCCGTTCCGGGACGCTGACCTATGAGGCGGTCTGGCAGACGAGCAACCTGGGGCTGGGACAAAGCACCTGCGTCGGTCTCGGCGGCGACCCGATCGTGGGGACCAGCTACATCGATCTGCTGAAGCGGTACGAAGCCGATGACCAGACCGAAGCGATCTTGATGATCGGCGAGATCGGAGGGTCGGCCGAAGAGGAGGCTGCGGCCTTCGTCAAAGCGCACGTCAGCAAGCCGGTGGCGGCCTTCATCGCCGGCCGGACGGCGCCTCCCGGAAAACGGATGGGGCACGCCGGGGCGATCATCAGCGGCGGCAAAGGGACAGCGTCGGAAAAAGTGGCCGCGCTCGAAGACGCCGGCATCGTCGTCGCACCGACTCCCGCCGATATGGGACAGGCGGTGCAGGAAGCGATCGCCCGCCGCGGGTAGGAGCGAGGCTCTGTCCGAAAACCACCCCTCATCCTTTCCTCCCCTCCCCCGCCATCCGCCGCGCGGCGGGGGAGAAGGGACCTGGCGGAGTCGCTACGCGATCCGTTTTTTGGTTTTCGGACAGAGCCTAGTAGGCTTCGGGTTGCCGCCAGGCGACCAGCAGCGTGCGACAAAGGATCTTCAGGTCGAGCCACAGCGACCAGCGGCGAATGTATTGGTGATCGTACTCGATCCGCCGCTGCATCTTGTCGAGCGTATCGGTTTCGCCGCGGCAGCCGGAGACTTGCGCCAAGCCGGTGATCCCTGGCTTGACCTTGTGCCGCAGCATGTAGCCATGGATCTGGCCACGGAACTGTTCGTTGTGCGCTGTGGCATGCGGTCGCGGTCCGACCAGCGACATGCTCCCTTCCAGGACGTTGAACAGCTGCGGCAACTCATCGAGGCTGGTCTTGCGAAGGATCGCACCGACCGGCGTGATCCGTGCATCGCCTTTCTGGGCCTGGCGGACGGTGTTGCCATCTTCACAGCTTCGCATCGAGCGGAACTTCCAGACGCGGATCTCCCGACCGTCGAGGCCATAGCGTCGTTGCCGGAAGAAGATTGGGCCGGGGGAGCTGAGCTTGACGGCGATGGCGATCAACAGCATGGGGATCGCAGCGACGACCAGCCCGGCCAGCGTCAGCAGCAGGTCCGCGGTTCGCTTGGCGATCCCGTCGATCCCGTACAGCGGGTTCTCGAAAACGCTGACGGCCGGCAGCCCTCCCACCTGCGTCCAGCGGGCACTGAGCAGCTCGAAGACGAAAAAGTCGGGGACGATGTAGACCGAAACGGTCGAATCGCTGAGCTGGTCGAGGATAAAGCGAATCCGGGTTTCCGCACGCATCGGCAGCGTGATCAGGATGCTGTCGATCTCGCCGCTCCGCGCCCGCGCGACCAGTTCCTGGATATCGCCCGTGGCGACTTGATCGTCGGGGATCGTTTCCGGCAATCGCTCGCGGTCGCGATCGTCGAAGAAGCCGACGAAGCGGAGGCCGAGTCCCGGGTCCTGGCTGATATTGGCGGCCGTCTGCAGCCCTAAATCATTCAGCCCCGCGATCGCCACCCGGCGAATCCCCAGCCCCCGACGCAATAAGGAACGCT
>CAYNVI010000308.1:0-6091 GCA_964400585.1 uncultured Pirellulaceae bacterium
CGGTCCAGGTCGCCAAGGCGATGGCGGTGACCGGTGCGGTTCCCTTCTCGGTCGTGCTCTTGCTTCAGGTGATCGCGTTTCTCCGGGCGATCCGAGACGAGCCAATCGGGCAGGCGAGCAGAGGGGAGGGTCGCAGCATCCAGGAGAACGCGGGCCTGGCTGCAGGCGGGGACGCTTCGGAGTCGGTACAAGCTGGGGGGGAGATATAAAAATCACAAAGGCGATCTTAGTAACGCTGTCGATTTTGTTGCTGAGTGGCTGCGGTGCTGACCGCAAAACGCTCGTCGTCGCAGGCAAGGACTCTGCCCAGGACGAAATTGCTGCGGAGATGTTTGCCACGCTCGCCGAGGACGCAGGCATTCCCGTCACCCGGCGGATCGGATTTGGATCGACCCGCCTGGCACTCGCCACGATCCAACGCGGTGACATCGACATCTATCCCGAATACACCGGCAGCGGTCTCGCAATGCTCGGACTGTCGCCGTTGCCCGATTCGGACGGCGCGGTACAACGCTTGCGAGAAGGCTTTGACCCGTTGGGATTGAGTTGGAGTGATCTGTTGGGGTTCGAAAACGACTACGGCCTCGCGATGGTGCGAGACCGTGCAGAGTTGCTCGATATCCGGAATTATTCCGATCTCGCGGACCACTCAAATCCGCTTGTCATCGGTGTAGAAGATGAGTTCCGGACGCGGCCCGTCGACGGCTTGGAACCGCTGCGGCGGCGTTACGGGATGCGGTTCGACCAAATCGTCGATGTCCCTTTGGCTCAGCGCGGTGAACTTTACGAGAAGCTCATCGAAGGTCAAACCGACGTGTCGCTCGTGCATACCACCGACGCGCAACTCGAAGAGTTTGATCTCTTGGTGCTCGAGGATGATTTAAACTTCTTCGCAAAATATGCGGCCGCTTTCGTCTGCCGCGAGGACGCCCTGGAGCGTTTCCCGGGCTGCGAGCGGGTCCTCGGTCAATTGGCAGGTTCGCTCGATGATGAAGCGATCCGGCGGCTCACCGATCGCGTGGTACTCGGCGGTGAAGCTCCCGCCGACGTGGCCCGCAGTGAGCTGAACCGGCTGGGGCTGCTCAGCGAAGAGCCCGTCGCGATGGTGCGGCCGAAACTGGACGTGCAGTTTCCCCGTCGGTAAACGCCGGCGGCGAAACCGTCGCCGTCATCCGGGCACTGCGTCGTTCGTACCCCCTTCGCAGCATCCAGCTGAAGCCATCGAGCGATCCGCTAGCGGCGGTCGCAGATGGTTCGGCGCGATTGGCGCTGGTCAGCGCCCCGGCATTCTTCGCGACGGGCTCGATCGACCCGACGACCAGTCAGCCGGCGGTACGCTCTGGGGTCGAGGCTGTGGCGCTGGCCGGGTCCAGCTATCTGCACGCGTTCGCGCTCGATCCAACACTGGAACGATTGGCCGATGCTGATCTGATCGCGACGGGCCCCCGAGGCTCGAGCGGCCATCGGGCCGCGCAGTCAATCGTCGACGTACTCGATCTGTCCGTGCAGTTGAGGCCGGTGGATGCGGAAGATGCGCAGGGCTTGGCTCAGGCGCTCGTCAACAGTGGGGCCGACGCGGCGGTGCTGATGCAGCCGATTGGGAATGCGACGGCGGTGAAGTTGCTCGAACAAGGGTTGCCGCTTCTCCCCGTCACGGATTGGAATCAGGCCAGCGGCCGGCTGATCTTCCCCTACCTTCAGCCCGCGCAACTAACGGCGAAAGATTATGCACCGTACCTGATAGACGATCGATCCGCCGACGACGAGTTACCGCAACTTCGCACGCCCGTCGAAACTCTCGTGACGCAACTCGTGCTGGCTGGGCCCGGCCCGACGCCCTATTCGCGCATCGGCAATCAGGGTCCGGGTGCGAGCTTCGCCCCGGAAGCCCCTCCGCTCACTGAACTCTCCGTCAAACGCATCAATATGTCGCTGGACCAGAGCGAACAGATCAATCCCATCCTCCCGCAAGCAGCGGGGCTAGCCCCCGAATTGCCCCAACCGCCCGACCCCGTCAACCCGTCACCGGCGGTCTCGGCTTTCAATGCCTTGGTCGTGGCGATGCTGGCGTGGATGCTGTGGCTCCTGGTCCGACCGGAGCCCCTGCGCGGTTCCTCAGAAAAGTAGCTGGGGCTGTTCGAAGTTCCCCTCGAGGGTGATTTCCGCCCGCGGATCCGCTTCCGCGACTGCCCGCTCCATGTCAGCGTCGAGACGCAGCGGCAAAGGCCCCGACTCTCGCCGTGAAGCAGTCGAACCCACCGCTCTCGGTTCGATGGCTCCCGATTCGATGGCTCCCGCTCAGAACGCCCAGGCTTCCAGTAGCCTGATCGCAAGCGGTGGTAACGCAGAATCGTGGCGAACAGTCCTTCCAGGACGAGGGCTAGCGGTTCTCGGGCAACCCCATCCAGGCTGGTTTCCTCGGACCGTCTCGGCTGCCGAATTTCCGCATCCATTCCCGGGTCACGCCCACGGGAAACCCGCCCTTGCCGGGAACTGCTGCAACCAAGCGAACGGCGATACCCGATTAGAAAAGATAAATCAGTTGCAGAATATAGGTGTCGGAATCGGCGGCACCGTCGCTTCGTGCGAAGGTGTGGTTGTAGCCGAGCACTGCGGTGGAGCCTCGGAACATAGGCGTCCCTGCGGAGAGAGCCAACCGCCCCGACCGCTGGGAGGGCGTCACGACCACGTCATTGACCGCCACCTCTCCCCCAAACGCCCCTATCATCCCCACCCCAGCCCAGAGGCGATCGTACACTAGCGAACTGTAATGACACTCGACACTCGCCAGCGGACGTTGGCTCAGGGTGTTCGCACGCAGATACTCGTCATTCTCAGAGTAAAAGAAAACGCTCCCGTAAAAATCGAGCCAGGAATCCCCCTCGTCTGCCGTGAGGCTGTAGTTCAACAACGGACGAAAGGTGAAGCGGTTCGATCCGAGGTTCGCCGCAATGTCGGGATCGTACTCGCCGAGGGGCACCCCGAAGAGGAAGTGCAAACCGCAGTAGTCCCCCGGCGTCCAGTCCTTGATTTCTTCGCGGTCGAGCGCCGGCGCACCAAACAGATTCATTTCAAACGTGATCGAAGGATCCCCCGGTCCCGAAAGCTGGCCGGTGACCAGGTCCGACTCGGTGTCAAAGCTGAGCAAGTCAACGAACGGGACCACGAATCCGAGGCCGCCGGTGCGGCCGCCGACGTCGATGATCCGTGAATAGATCAGTGATTGCGATTGCAGGCGTGATTGGGTTCGCGGAACCGGCAAGTTCTTGACCCCTCCGGTATTGGAGCGGGTACCCGCATAGGAGTACATCACGAGGTTCCCTTGCGGGGCGTTGAGGTACGCCCTGGCGACTTGTCCCCGCGCCGGGGCGGACGCCCCCACGCAGCCCAGCAGCCAGAGTCCCGTGATCAGTTTCCATCGGATCATATGAAACTTCCTTGCTAGCGAACCCGCTCCCGGAGAAACCTTCATCCGCGGGCAGATATTCGTCCGTGAGTAGATATTCGATTGGTCTTGATCCCCGTCGCATGGATTCTCCGTTAAGCTCATCCCTCCAGTCTGAGGAGCCCGTCGTGATCCTCCGAGAAAAAACAGACCGCTCTCGGCCGGATCGCGGCGGCCCGTTCCGGTACCTCCCGGGGGGGCTCTTTGCTCGCAATCACGACACCTCCTCGGCGGGAGGTCCCTCCTGGTTGGGGGCTTCGGCCTCCGACGTCTCGTCGGGCCGCGAGACGGCCCCGGCGGATAGGGACCTCGGTTCCCTCGGCGGAGTCGCCTTCGTCGCCGAGGGCAACAGCCGACCGGAACGAATCCCGGAATCGTTGTTCAGATAGGTCGTGACGCTGGGGAAGGCAATGCCGCTCCCCGCCTCCTCAACGACTCGAATCACTTCCAGCAACAGTTCTTCTTGAACGCTCAAAAACTCGGTGAAGTTAGTGGTCAATACGTAGGCCCGGAGGTCGATGTCGAGGGACGAGGCCCCGAACTTCAGCAGCCGCACACGGGGCATGTCGCTCGTTTCCTCCACCATCGGATGGGCGGCAATGCGCCGCCTCAATTCGTTCAACAGTCCCTCGAACTGATCGGGTGTGGTTTCGTAGCGGACGCCCAATACGTGGTGAAAGAAGCATTTATCACGCAACGAGTAGTTCGTGATGTGCCTTTTTGAAAAATCGGAATTCGGGACGGTGGTGAGCGTGCCGTCGAGCCCTCGGACACGCGTCGAGCGGGGCCCGATCATCTCGACGATGCCGTCGGAGCCTCCGTAGTGGATGAAATCGCCCACCCGAAACGGACGATCTGCAAAAATACTGACTCCGCCAAATAAGTTTTCGACCGTCGACTGCGCGGCGAGCGCCAGCGCGAAACCGCCGACCCCCAAACCCGCGATCATGCCGGTCGCGGGGATCCCGATCTCGTCCGCACCCCAAAGCAAAGTCGCCACGCCAACCAGCACGCCGACCACGCGTGCCACCAACCGTAGCAGATGAGCGTCGTAGCTTTGTTCGGAGATACTTGGCAGCGCGATGACGGTTTCGACAAGCAAATGGGTCAATATCCATGCGGCCCACATCATCGCAACCGCGACGCCAATCACCACGATCGAACTCACCAGTTCGGCAAACCTGCCAGACAGATTCAGCTGCAACTCGACGATCAATTTATAGGAATTGGAGACAAGCAGCAGCAGCAGAAGCGGGACCGTCAGCCGCGATGCCAATCGCCCGACTCCCCCCCGGCTCGACGCAAACCGGCTGGTCAATCGCGACCAAAACAGCATCACCATCCCCACCACTGCCGCGATCACCAGCGTGATCAAGACCTTCCACAGCGGGGTCCCCAAAAGCTTCACGCGAAGAGATGCAGGAATCTCATCTGTCAATGCGAATGGGAAAAGCGGTCCTGTAAACCGGTAGGTCTCCTGCCGTGCATACGGGTATTCGGTGGGACGCACCGCCGGCAGTTGGATGATCGCTGCCTGGAATTCGGGCAACCGGCTCACGGTTTCGGCGGAGACCAGAAATTCGCCTTGATCGGGTCCTTCGCTGACGCGCCGAATCACGATCTCGGTATCGGGAAACGTCCAGGCGTCGACTGTCTCGGGCTCGAAATCGGGCCCGCCGGGGATCTCGGTACGATCAACGGGCGGAAGCCGTACGAGAATATCGTGAAGAAGCGCAAACGATGCCCCGCCTGCTTTCAGCCGGTACGCCTTCGGCGTTTCGCTCAAGTCGAAGAGGTCTCGACCGTTGGCGAAGACACGCACGCAGTCGAGGTACTGCTCGAACGTTTGCTCTTGGCGGTATGCGGTGACCGCCTTTTCGACGCGTGCCGCTTGCTTCCAAAACGAATCGATGGTTGCCCGAGGGCTCGAGGTGTCAAGTGGTTTCAGCGGATTTCGCGTTTGACCGCTCGCCAATTCCGGCAACATGAGAAGCGCAACGAACAGGACCCACCCTGCTCCGCGAATCAGATTCGCTCCCACCGCCGGCCTCAAATGGCGTTTAACGCTGTCGTCCGGTCGCATCGATCTGGCTCGCAGGTCGAGTAGTAAGTCCCGAGGGGAAACCGTGCGAACCCTCTCATTCGGCGCTAGTGCTTTGCCATCCACTTCACCATCAATCGCCACCGCTCCGCCTCCGGAAGGCAGATCGTGCGAGCATGCTGCCGGATTCCGCGGGATGCGGGCGGCGCTCTCGCCCCGCAGGCCACCGAACCAGCAATCCTTGGTGTCCCCACCGCCTTCTCAATTCGGGCTCGCGAACGCAGGTCGGGCAGCGAAGATCTGGCCTGCCCGATTTGCCGGCCTTCTTTTCCCGACCTTCCTCGCTCGGCGAGTCCTCAGGACGAAGACGGTCGCCGCATACGGACCGTCAAACGGTCGTATCACTCGTCGACCTTTGGTGTCCATGGCAACTTCGGATCCTCAGGCAGGCCGCGGCTGATCGGCGGCCCCATCGATGCCTCGGTGCCGTCGTCGTAGGGCTCGGTATACATGACCATCTCGGTGAAGCCGGTGGCCACAATCGGCCCGTCAGGCGATCCCTCGCGTAGCTGGATCACGCCCTCGATGTAGGGGCCGGCAAAGCC
>CAYNVI010000309.1:0-3094 GCA_964400585.1 uncultured Pirellulaceae bacterium
CCGCAACGGGGCCTGGGAAGCAACGGCCGACGACGACCCGGCCGGGCCGCCGGCGGGAGGTTCCGCCGCGGCGCTGGCCACCAGCAGCAAGGTCACACTCGCCGCGACGAACCGGCAGCAGCGAGGGAGGGCACAACGGTCAGCCAGCGATCCAGCTCCCTGCGGCACCGCCGCTCCCGAACGATTCAGCATGATGGGTTTCTCCCTGACGGCTCTCCCCCGGAAGGAAATAAGCCAGGACGCCGGGTCTCCGATGACGGTAAAATGGGCGATCCCCCCAGCTCAGGAGCCCTCGATGGAAACCGAAGCGAGCTACATCTGCGATGCGTGTGGTGAAGAGATCGTGATCCCGATCGATCATAGCGGGGGCGACCAGCAAACGTTCAGCGAAGACTGTCCTGTCTGCTGCCGCCCCAACCAGATTGTGGTCGAGATCGATCCCGACGGCGAACCCCACGCCTGGGCCGAAGCCGAACAGGATCGCTTCTGAGCCCGCCTTTTGCCTACGCCCATTGCCAGGGATCACGCGCCGGTCGGGCGCGCAACCCGTTGGCCTCTTCGTCATCGACAAACCGGCCGCTGGACGGATCGATCGTCAGCTTCCGCTGCAAGATCCAGCTGAGCGCTGCCGCGTGGCAAGCGATGTGCGAATTCCGCATCACGTTGGCGTTGGCGGCGGTCGTGCCGCGGCTCTTGACGCAGTCGAAGAAATTCCGCGCGTGGGCCGAGACATCAAGGCCGACCACCTTCTTGCCGGCCGGTGGCAACTCGTCGGCCAGCGCCGCCGGCTTGACGACGGTCTCCCCACTATCGCCCGTTTCGACCGACCCGGCATCCCCGACGAAACGGACCGGACAGGTTCCCAGCCGCTGCACCCAACCGGTTCGCTCCCCGAACGGCGCCTTCAAAAAATCGAGGACCAGCGTCACCCCATTCGCATAGCGCGCCGTGATCCCTTGCTCGCCCGGTTCGTATTCGATCGGCATCGTGTCATCGGCCTGGTTGGCCCACTGACAGAGGTCGACGGTGTGGGCTCCCCAGTCGAGCAACTTGGCGCCCGAATCGAAATCCCAGTAACCGCGCCATCGCCCTTGGACATAGCGCTCGTTGTAAGGCCGCCAAGGGGCCGGTCCCAGCCAGAGGTTCCAATCGACGACCTCGGGAGCGGGCGTCGGTTCGGCGGGCAACCAACTGGTGGTGATCTCCGGCGTGTAGACCGAGGCGTACAGCGTTTCGAGGTTGCCGAGTTTTCCTTGGTGGGCCAACTGCACAGCCCGCTGAAAATTCGAAACGCTCCGTCGCTGGGTTCCCGCCTGGAAGACACGGCCGGTTTCGGCGATGGTCTCGGCCAATTGCTGACAATAATCGATCGTCAGACCGCACGGCTTTTCACTGTAAACGTCCTTGCCGGCACGCGCCGCCATCATCGACGCCGGGGCGTGCCAGCGATCACCGGTGGCGATCAGCACCGCGTCGATGTCGGGCCGCGCGAGCAATTCACGAAAATCGCGGTAGAGCTGGCAATCGGTGTTCCCATAGTGCTGATCGACCAATCTCTTGCCCGCCGCGCGGCGACTCGCCTGCACGTCGGCGATCGCCACACATTGGACGTCGGCAAGCTGCAACATCGCCTTCAGGTCATACGTGCAACGTGGCCCGATGCCGATCACGCCCAAGGTGATCTTTTCACTGGGCGCGACGCGGTCTCCTTGACCAAAGGCCTGGGCGGAAAGGATCGTCGGCAGCGCGCTCGCAGCCGCCGAAGCGGCCAAGCCCTTCCCGAGGAAATCACGGCGGGTTTGCGGGGGGCGTCGGTCCATGGCAGGGGTCCTTGTGAGCGGGGGCCAGCAAAGTGGATGCGCCGCAGAGGCGGACGCGGGATCGGACCTTCTATCGTAACCGAGCCGTGCAGCGCGGCGGGCGGTAGGCGCTGTCCAGTCAGATGGCGGTCAGCCCGATCTGCTCCGCCAGGCGATGATCGGTCGTCCCCAGACAGGAACGATCGAGTTCACCAGGCTGGACCAACCCGTAGGAACTGGTCAGCCCCGCCAGACGATTCATCCGCGGTTTTATCAATCGAGAAGCCTGTTCGCGGAGCGCTTCGGCCGACAGCGTCCCGCCATGCGCCGCGGGAATCAGCGGCTGGCACCACCAGTCGATCGCGATCGCATTTGCCCCCAAAGCGAACAGCTTGGCGCAATCGTCGGGAGTGGGCGCGTTGGGCAACACCAACCAGAGGGCCACGGTCGAAGGACCGGAGAGGGACGCTTGCTCCAGCAGCGCCCGAGCCTGGGCGACAATCCGCGCCAAATGATTGCCGACGATTTCGTCACTATCATCCATCCGCAAAATCACGACGTCGGGCCTGACCGCCGCCACCCCAGGCAGTTCCGCCGGCAACCGATACGGCGGGATCGAGATCGCGCAGGTCGCCGCGGGATTGAGCTGACGTAACTGATGCAGCTTGCCCGCCAACTCCGCCACCTCGGTCAATTCCGCGGGCCAGCCGGGAGCCGGGATCGAGACGGCTACATCTTCGCGATCGAGCCATCGCTGAACCTGTGCCGACGAATAGGCGAACCGGCCCCATTCATCGCGGACGCGTGCCAACCGGATGTCGATCGTATCGGCCGCATCGAGATCTTCGGCGGTCAACCCATAACGATCGGGACGGTAGGGAACGCAGCCGAACTGCAAGCCCGCCGTCGATAAATCGTCCAGCCCGAAGTCGCGACCGAGCGCCGCCACCGGGATCCGCAGACGATCAACCGCCGCTGCGATCTGCTGGGCCACCGCCGGGGCCACGTGATGCCAGGGAGGGTCATACCAGAACAAGGGCCACGGCGCAGCCCGCTGCCCGTCAGGGGTCTCGGTGATCCGGGTCGTCGCAGCCCCCTTCCAGCGGATCCCCAGCGGAGGCGGCAACAGGCAGATCTCGGGAAGCAACTCGTTCGTTTCCATCACCCTCTTCCAGGAACCATTCGGCCCCGCAGCGTTGGCAATGGGCCAGCCTGCGGACCGACGGGCGGCTCATCGCCAACTCGGATTGATTTCCCCACGCGGCCGATGCCGTTCGGCGTCGACGACCGGGAAG
>CAYNVI010000309.1:3104-6077 GCA_964400585.1 uncultured Pirellulaceae bacterium
CGACCCGTCGGAAATCTCTGGCATCGCCGCGGATCGAAGCATTGATCAGCAGCAATCCCAACCGCAACCGTTCCCGCTCGCGGAGCGGCATCTCCGCGACGTCCGGCCCCAGGGAAGCGGCGGAACCGCGGAGGAAAATGGTCGCGTTGCTGATCGCATCTCCCAGACCGGGACCGGCGTCCCCGCCGATCACGATCGTTCCCCCGATCGCGCCCACCCCGACCTGCGCCCCCACGTCACCCCGCACGAAGATCTCGCCTCCACAGATCCCTGCCCCACAGCGGTCGCCGGCATTGCCGTAGATCGCCAGCGTACCGCCGCTCATCGCCACCCCCGCCGCTTCGCCGGCTGACCCGCGAATCCGCACGGCCCCCGAACGCATCCCATCAGCCACCGCTTTGCCGACCGCTCCATGGATGACCACGTCGGCCAATCGATTCAGGGCCAAAGCATAGTCCCCCAGCGGGCCCATCACCTCCAGGCGAAGCCGCTGATGCAGCGCCATCAAAGCCGCATCCTGTTGCCTCGCCCCGCGCACGCGAACCACCGGCAGCGGCTCGTCCGAATCGGCATCCGGCACCGTCAGCTCGGCCAGCGCCGCCTGCCAGGCGGCCGCCTCGTGCCGCTTCAGGTCCCAGTCGAGATCCGCCGGTTCGCTCGGTTTTGGTGCGGCCATAAACTGACTTCGAGGAAGCGGACCAGGAGGCTCCGAAAACGGCTCCTGGCAACAAGCGGGCAGCGCAAAAGGAGCGGACGACCGGAGGCATTCTAACCGGCGAGCCTCCCTTTCCAAGCCATCCTCTCCCGCGATCGGGTCGCGAAGCAACCCCGCTGGGCCTGCGACGCCGCAGCCCGGCGTCTCATGGCTAGGGGCTGATCACGCGTTGCATGATCGCGCCCAAGGGCCCCGCCGCGTCGGCGCCCGCGGCGAGCACTTCGGCATGCTCCGCTTTGCTGGGACAATCGGGTCGCGCCACGTTGCTGACCATCGACACCGCTAGGACGCGAAGCCCCAGCCGGGCGGCGGCAACGACTTCGGGCACGGTACTCATGCCGACCACGTCCGCCCCCAAACGACGCATCATCCGATACTCGGCCCGGGTTTCGTAATGGGGCCCCAAAGTGGCCAAGTAGGTGCCACGCACCGCCCGCACATCGGCCTGCCGAGCCGCCGCCAAAGCGGCCTCCAGCAGCTCCGGATCGTACAGCGGAACGGTGCGCGCTGGCAGCCCGAGCGACGAGCGATCGCGGCCGGCAAGGTGCGCCCCTGCGGCGCTCGCCGGCCGTGGTTCAACGCCGCGCGGAAAGCGGAGGGCGGGCGTCCCGAACAACCAGTCGATGTGATCCTCGACGAAGACGAGATCGCCGACACGAAGGCTCGGATGGAGCCCGCCGGCCGCGTTGCTGATGAGCAACCGTTCGACTCCCAGGGCCCCCATCACCGCGATCGGGAAGGTCAGCTGCGCCGTGCTCCATCCGCCGTAGCGATGCAACCGTCCCGACATCAAGATCACCGGCACGCCGCCCCAATCCCCAAACACCCACTGCCCCGCATGTCCCGCGGCGGTGGTCCGCGCGAAACCCGGCAGCGCTGCAAAGTCGATCCGCTCGGCGTCGTCCAGCGTGTCGACCAGACTCCCCAGACCACTGCCCAGGATCATCGCCCAACGGGGTCGCCGGTCGGTCACGTGGCGGACGGCGGCGACCGCTGCTTCAAGACTCAAGACGCTCTCCCATCACCGGTTGACTCCTGCCCAACGCGTTCCTTCCGCCACACGTTTCTTCGGCGGCGCCGGTATCCCCGTCGGTCGCGCCGGTCGCTGCCCGCCTGTCCGTTCAAGCCAAGCGGATTTCGGAGACAAAATCGACGATCCCGCGGACCAACGTCCGCAGCTTCGGTTCGGCCTCATTGGCAACGGCGATGATCTGCTCGACATTGACCGCGTGCAACGCATCGGGGAGGCACATGTCGGTGACGATCGAAAAGCCGACCACCTTCAAGCCGCAGTGGGCGGCGACGATCGTTTCCGGCACGGTACTCATCCCGACCACATCGGCCCCGACGGCACGGAGGAATCGGTACTCCGCCCGCGTCTCCAGATTGGGTCCCGAGACGGCCACGAACACACCTTGGTGGGCCGGGATATCTTCTTGCCGCGCCAATTGCAGCGCCCGGTCGATCAGGAGCGGATCGTAGGGGGCCGACATGTCGGGAAAACGGGGCCCCAGGCGATCATCATTGATCCCGATCAGAGGGTTATCGCCCATCAGGTTGATCTGGTCTTCGATCACCATGATGTCGCCCGAGCGGAAGTGGGGATTCAACCCGCCGCAGGCGTTGGAGACCACCAACCATTCGGCTCCCAAAGCTTTGAAGATCCGTACCGGCAGCGTGATCTCCTTGAGCGCGTAACCTTCGTACATGTGGAAGCGTCCTTCCATCGCCACCACGGGGACCCCGCGGAGCGTCCCGCAAACCAGCCGGCCGCGATGGCTGGTCGCCGTCGAGGTCGGAAAATGCGGGATCTCGCCGTATTCGAGCGTCGCTTCCACCTCGATCTCTTCGACCAAGCCGCCCAGCCCCGTCCCCAAGATGATCCCCACTTTGGGTTGGCGGTCCCAAGCCGCCGTAATCGTGGCTTTGGCTTCTTCAATTTTGTCGTAGAGGTCCAGCATGATCGGGGCAATCGACGAGGAGGCAGGGAGGCGCGCGACGCCGCGACGCACGAAGGCGCCCATGATAGCGCCTGCCGGGGGCGATTGACAATCGCCGCCGATCCCCTGCCGGCGGCTGTGCGGGACGCCGCCCCCCGTTCAGTCGGCTCCTGACGGGCGGCTGCCGCGTATCCGCCGCCACCAACGTTCCCAGGCGATCGGATCGATTCCCACCGCCCTCCCGCGATCCCCCTCGTCCTCCCGCAGAGGCGGCAGCGGGGCAGTCGCTTCTCCTTCCGCAGCGCCGCCCGCGGCCTG
>CAYNVI010000310.1:0-6076 GCA_964400585.1 uncultured Pirellulaceae bacterium
AGCCGCCGGCCCGTCGCGGAAAGGCCGGGGGCTAGCGCCCCATCCGCTCACGAAACGTGGCGCTGTCCAGCGTAGCGGGTCGCAGACGGTAGGATGACGTCTTACCGATCGCTTTCCGCCACCTGCGAGGCCCGCGTGTCCGGCTTACTTTTGCTGCCAACGGCGTTTGAAGCCGACCAGTTGCCGCCACGCCTGCGGGAACGTTGCGCCCAGCTCGATTGGCCGATCGCCCTCTGCGGTTTCGGGCCGATCGCCGCGGCGGCACGGACTGCCGCACTGCTCGCAGCGCACCAGCCATCGCAGGTTCTCTTGGTCGGGATCGCGGGGAGCTACTCCGCCCGCTATCCGGTAGCGACCGCCACGGCGTTCGGCCAAGTCGGCTGCTGGGGCGTCGGAGTGGGCGATGGTGCGGATCACCAGACCGCTGCGCAGTTGGGCTGGCCGCAATGGGACGACCCGCGGTCCTCACGGCGGATCCACGACCGGTTGCCGCTCGCTGCGGGAAACGCTTCGGCCGCTTCCCTGCCCCTCCTACTCACCTCGCCGGCGGGCTCCCGCACCCCGGCCGAAGCGGCCGTGCGGCAAGCGTGCTTCCCCCAAGCCGCCGGCGAAGACATGGAAGGTTTCGCCGTCGCGGTCGCCTGTCATCTCGCCCAGGTGCCGTTGCAGATCATTCGCGGGTTTTCGAACCAGGCGGGGGATCGCGATCACGCTGGCTGGCAGATTGGTCCAGCGCTCGCAGCCGCTGCGGGACTGGCCGAGCGGGCCCTGGAAGCAAGCGGGGGGGGGACCCCAGCCCCGGAAAAACACCCACCTCGGTAGTCCGGTAGGCCCGCCCGAAAGAACGGGAAGATCACCTTTCTTTGGGAATACCCGCGCAAACGGCGGCAATTCACAGGCGATTCGCCAAGTCCGACTGAAAGCCGCGCCGTCATCGGCCGAACTTCTCTACTGGTCACGAGGGGGCAGCACGGGTTCGTAAGGCAATCAGCAGATGCTTCGCAAAATCGCATTAGAGGAGTTGGCGCTCGACGAACCGCTTGGTAGGACCCTGTACGGGGAAGACGGCGTGCTGCTGTTGCGTAAAGGACGGCGGCTGCAAGCGGCTCAAGTCGACGCCCTGCGGAAGCAAACGAACGGGGCGGTGTTCGTGTACGACGAGGGCGACGAGGGGGCGGCATCCCAGCCGTCCCGCGAGGCGACCGGTCAGCCGGCTTCGGCGGGCTCCAGTCCGCACTGCATTCCTTTTCAGCCGCAAGCGGCGGCGCGGATTGAGCGGCTGGTCGAGACGACCTCCGAGATGGTCAGTCAACTCGCCGAGTTGTTGCTCGACGAGGAATTGACCGATGTGACGCCGTTCCAGCGGGCTTCCGACAATTTGCTCCGAGAGATCCAGGGCGATCCCGACCAAACGCTCCACGAAGTATTGGTCAGCCAGGACGATCGCCAGCTGGCACAGCGCTGTACGCAACTCAGCGTGCTCTCGATGAGCCTCGCGTTGGAACTGAAACTCGACGAAGTCAAGGTCCGCCAAGTCGGCACCGCCGCCCTCCTGCATGACACCCCCCTGTTCGGATTGGACGAAGCCCAGCGTGTCCCGTCACCGCAGATGACCGCCGCCTCCCGCAACCTTTTTCGCAATCATCCGCTGCTGGCCGATCGCCTGCTGGAGCCGGTACGAGGAGTCGATTTGAACGTGCGGGCGGTCGTCCGTCAGGCGCACGAACAGCTGGATGGATCGGGCTTTCCCATCCGCTTGACCAGCGGTCGCATCCACAATCTGGCAAGGCTGGTAAACATCGCCGACGCCTACCTGACGTTGCTCGATCCCGGCCTGGGACGCGAGGGCATCATCCCGGCCGATGCGATGGCCTATCTGGTTCATCACACCTGCGAAGGACGCTTCGACCCGGCGGCGATGAAGGCGTTGCTGCAAACCCTCTCGCTGTACCCGATCGGGTCGCTGGTCGCCCTCAGTGACGGCTCCCAAGCCCGCGTCCTGCGAGCTCGCCGGGATCACCCGCAGCAACCGGTCGTGATTCGCCTCGACGCCTCCCAGACGATCATCGACCTCGCCGACGCTTCGCTTACGATCCGCGAACCGCTGAACGACAGCGCGCACCCCCGTCGGCGTCTACCGTCTCACCAGATCGGTGAGGTGATGTGGGGTTTGCACGTCGCTTGAGCCCGCTTCGCCTGAGGCTACGGGGGGTCAAAGAGCCGCGGCAGTTGGCTGCTGAACTGCCCGCGGGTCAGCACTTCGGAAACGCCTACCTGCCGAGCGTCTTTCAAGCGGCCCACCTGGACATGGGGGCCGTAGGCGATCAGGCGGGCCGCCGGGAACCGCTGCGGAGCCTCCGTCGCGACCTCCTTGACGATGCCTGCACGAGTCGCCAAGTCGAGGATGATCCAACCGACCTCGTCGGCTCCGCCAGGCTCGGCCTCGGGAAGCTGGCCCGCCAGCTGAAACGTGCAGCCCGCCGCCTCGGCCGCCCCCTGAACGCGTGAGGCAAAGAGCAGGTCGCCGGACAAGAATACCACTTTCATCATCGCGTCCTCCGTCGCCATGGCCTCAAATCGTATCGGGGCCCCGTCGGCCATCGGCGATCTCGATCGCCTGCAAGACCGGGAGCACGAACATCTTCCCGTCGCCGATCTGTCCCTCGCTGCCGGTCAACGCGGTCGCGCGGATCGTCTGCAGCGCCGGTTCCACTTGGCTGTCGTTGACCACGACCTCGATCGCGACTTTCCGCAACAGATCGACGCGGTACTCGATACCGCGATAGGTCGCCGCTTGGCCGCGTTGCCGCCCGTAGCCCTGGGCGTCGCAGACGGTCAAGCGTTCGACGCCCATCCGCCGCAAGCCTTCACGGACGACGCCCAATTTGGTCGGTTGGATGATGGCGCAAATCATTCGCATCACCCGCTCTCCTCCGCTGGCGGAACCGCCGCGCCAGCCCCCGCGGTCTCGCCAGCCCCCGCGGTCTCGCCAGCCCCCGCGGTCGCTTCCGAGCCGCCGGAAGCCAAACTGCGGATCAAGGCGTCCAGGGTCGCCTGGGTTCGCTGCGAGGGGACGTGCCAAGCCGCCAAGGCATCCCCTTGCAGAAACGTCTCGATCATCCGTTGTTCCTGATTGCCCGCGAACTTGTGTTGCTCGACGTTCCCCGCCCGATCGTGCAGCCAGTACCGCGCCGGTTTTTCGGGCCAGGGACGCGTGAAGTCATCACAGACGATCGCAGCTTCGTCCCCCGCGATTTCACACCATTTCCGCGTCGCGATGTCATAGCCGCAGTGGACCGAGGCTGTCCGCTGGTCGGGAAACCGCAACAGGCCGGTCACCCGAAAGGGCACGCCATCGCGGTCGATCGCCGACGCATAGACTTCCTCCGGCATCCCCAGCGCCCACACCGCGAGGCCGACCGCGTACCAGCCGAGATCGAGCAAACAGCCCCCTCCCAAGGTCGGATCGAGGCGGTGATCGTTGGTCTGAAAGGGCTCCCAGAACGAGACCGCCGTGGTCACATGCTGGAGCTTGCCGAGCTGCCCCTCGGCCATCTTGGCTGCCATGTCGGCCGTCCGGGGATGATGCAGCCAGCCGGTGGCATCAAGCCAGCGAACCTGGTGCTGCTGACAGGCTGTGGCGATCCGCTGCCAGTCCGCCAGGCAGGTACCGACCGGCTTCTCGCAGAAGATCGCCTTACCCGCCTGGGCCGCGGCCACGGCCCACTCGGCGTGCAACGCAGGAGGCAGGGCGAGGTAGATCGCGTCCACGTCCTCCCGTTCCAGCAGCGTCTGGTAACCAGCCACGCCGGCGGCGATCCCATACTGTTCGGCGGCCCGCCGCGCCCGCTCTTGCTCGCGACTGGCGATCGCCGTGACCGCGGCCCCGGGGGTCGACTGGAGCTCGGCGACCAACCGCCGCGTGATCCGCCCGGTGCCGAGGATCCCAAAACGCATGATGCTGTCGGGCATCGTCAGCTCCCGGTCCCGAAATAATTGATGATGGCGTGATACAAGGTCCACGACCCCGTGATCAACATGGCGATCGCCGAGATCCAGAGGGCGGCATCCCACCAGCTCCCCGGGCGAAGTCCTTCCACGCAGCGGCGGTACCGAAAATAGAGCGCCGCGGCAGCCAGCATCGGTAGCATGATCCCCTGCGTCACCCCGCTCAGTAGCACCAGCGCGGCCGGCTTTCCCGAGATCATGAAGATCACGAGACAGAGGAACGGAAAAAAACCACTCAGGCGGCGGATCCAACGTTGCCTTGTCACTTCGTCGTCGGCGATCAGTCCGATCACCCGGAGGGCATCGGAAAAGACCCGCGCGTGACTCGCATTGGCCACAAAAAAGGTACTGTAGAGGACGGCGAAGGCGCCGAACAAAAAGACGGCGGCCGCCCACTCCGAAAAGACCGGGACGAACATCACCGCCAGCGTGCGGACCATCGAATCCGATTCCGGCGTCTCGCCGATGCGGTGCAAGACGGCGGCCCCCAGCAAGTAGAAGGCCACGGTCGCAAAGGTGTAGACCACCATCGAGCCCCAGGCATCGAACCGCATCACCCGCATCCAGCCGCGGGCGCGTGCCAGCCAAGCCGCCGAGCCGTCGTACGGCCCGGTGAACCGCGCGTAGCCTTTCTCCAGACACCAGTAGCGATAGGTCACCAATTCCGCCGCCCCCACCCCGATGATGCCAAAGGTTGCCAGCGCCGTGCCGATCGCTTGGGCCTGCCCCGTGCCATCGGGCAACCGGAAGGCCAGCCCTTCCAGCACATTGTCCGCGGTCACCCGCCAAAAATCCTGACGCTGCAAGAGCACCAGGTTGAGCACCGTGAGGGCGGTGAAGGAACCGACCAGGATCGTCGAAAGCGATTGGATCAGACGATAACGCCCGACCACCAGCACGGCCGAGGTGATCGCTGCGACCAGGGCCGCCCACATCACCGGATCGGCCGGGGCCTGCATTTGTCGGCGGCCTCCCTGGTCGACCGAATACTTGGCCTCGTAGGCTTCGCGCAAGCGGTCGGCTCGCGTCGCCGTCTCCTCGGCCGCGTTTCCCGCCGCTCCCTCCGCTCCCGGGCGGGCGGTCCCCTCTTCGACCGCCGTAGCCGGCAACTCGGCCCTTTCGCGAGTGATCTTTTCGGCAACCATCGCGTCGGCCAGCTCGTTGTAGTCGGCGCCCATCTCGGTCACCGGCAGACTGATCGCCAGAGCCTGCCCCACCCCGCCCACGATCCCGCCCAATTGACTGATGCTGGCGAGCCACATCACCATCCAGTACCAGACCAACCAATTGCCGCGCCGCCCCAGCCGTGGCCCCGGTACCTCGTTCAGCGCGTGGAGGGTCGTGTGACCGCTGATCAGCGTGTAGCGGCCGAGTTCAATCTGCGTGAAGACTTTCACCACGCACCCTAAAATCACCAGCCAGAGGAGCACAAAGCCAGCATCGGCGCCGGTCTTCGTGGTAGCGATCAACTCCCCGGAACCGACGATCGAGCCGGCGACGATCAGGCCGGGACCCGCATAACGAAGGATGCCTAACAGCTGGTGGGGGGGATCAAGATGGGAACGCTCGGAAACAGTCGAGGCCGATTCCGCCGAGGACGGGAGGGCATCCGCCGACGGGGGCACTTCGGGGGAACTCATCACCAGCAACCGGAAACGAGGAAGGGGCAGAACCGGCGCGAAGCGAAGCCAGTCCGATGGGGACCGTGATACGTTAACCTGTTTTGGCAGGCGGCGAAACGCGGCGAGCCGGCCTTTTCGAACCCCGGGTTTTCGCAGCGTCCGTTTTCCCAGCGTCCGTTTTCAAAACGCCGGCGAAGTGGCAGACTAGTGCCCGACATCCGCCCGCAAGCCTCTGCTAGGAATCGATCGATGACCGTCACGCCGCCCCCCACGCTTGCCTGGCAGGGCGATCTCCCCGGCCGGCTCGTCCTGATCGACCAGACCAAGCTGCCGGGCGAAGAGACCACCTTCGTCTGCGAAACGGTCGAACAGACCCACGACGCGATCCGCCGCTTGGTCGTCCGCGGCGCCCCCGCGATCGGGATCGCGGCGGCGTACGGCGTCGT
>CAYNVI010000311.1:0-6061 GCA_964400585.1 uncultured Pirellulaceae bacterium
TTTAAGAAGCGCATCTCCGGTCGTCAATGACATCACAACCGCCCAGCGTCCGAAGAAGCCAAAGAAACGCGCCGCCACCCGCCGATCCCCGCCGCTTCGCCCCCGCGGCGACGCGCCTCGTGCGGTTCGAGCCCGCCCGCCGCTCGCTCCGCGGACCGGCGTGTTGCACATCCCGGAGCGAGCGCGGGCGAAGGCCTCGCTGGCGATCCCGCCGAGTCCAGCGGAACCCAGGGAACGTCGCCGAGCGACGGCCGGGGAAAGCCCGATGCCACTAACTCTGGCCCCAGTCGCTCGCCCGCAACCTTTCTTGTTCCAGCAAATGGGGCTGACAGGAATCGAACCTGCACTTCCGAAGAAACTAGATCCTAAATCTAGCGCGTCTGCCAGTTCCGCCACAGCCCCGCGTCGCGCCGCGGCGGCCCGTCCGCGCGGTCATCGCCTCCGCGGAATGCGATTCCACCGCCCGAGCCGATCCATCCGAGCCGGCAGGGGCAGGCGATCACTCGCCGCCCCCGGCCTCGCGGCGTCTAATCGTCGCTCGTCACCGTCGGCACCACCCACACCTTCAGCTCGGCATCGACTTCCGAGTGCAGGTGCACCTTCACGGTATAAAGGCCGAGTTCTTTGAGCAGGCCTTCGAGCCGGATCTGGTCGGGGGTGACCGTGATCCCGACCGCCTTGAGCGCTTCGGCGATCTCCGGAGCGCCCACGCTGCCGTAGAGATGCCCTTCGTCGTTGGCATTCGCTTCGATCGTGATCGACTGGCGGGAGATTTCGGCGGCCCGCGCCCGGTACTCGACCAGCTTCTCCAGCTCCAACTGACGGAGCTTTTCCCGATGCTTTTCGACCATCCGTTTGTGGTGGTCGGTCGCCACGGTGGCCAAGCCGTGCGGCAGCAGGTAGTTGTTGGCGTAGCCGGGCTTCACTTCGACGATGTCGCCCTGTTTGCCGAGATGCTCGACGTTGTGGATCAGCAACAACTGAACCCCACCGTGCTCACCTTTGGGCAAACGCTTGTAAGGACTCGCCTGCCGGCGGGCCGTTGCGGTTTTCGACATGACGGTTCCTCGTGAGGTTCGCCGAACGACGGTTGGTGCGGTCGCGGGGAGCGGCGGGATGCCGATCGGTCCCCAGGGCGACGCGTCGCGTTCGCGGCTTGACTGTAAAAGTAAAGGGTGGATGAATTAGAAAGGTATATCCGAATCGTTGTACGCAGGGCTATCCCCGCTCGGTGTCGCTTCGCGTTGGCCCGCCGCCGAGGGGCTCGCGCTCGACCGTTGCGACTCCCCGCTGCCATTGGAACCGCCGCCGCCGCTCGCGCCGCCGCCACCCGACCCGCCACTGGAGCCACTGCGACTGCCGAGCATCTGCATCCGCTCGCCCACGACCCGCAGCTTCGACCGTTTTTGGCCGTCGGTTTCCCAGGTATCGAGCTTCAAACGTCCTTCGATCAGCACCTGCGAGCCCTTCCCCAAGTACTCGCTGGCGACCTCGGCAGTCCGGCCCCACAGGGTGATGTCGACGAACGTGGCCTCATCGACCCACTCGCCCGCCTGATTCTTCCGACGGTCATTGACCGCCAGGCCGACCTCGGTCACCGGGGTGCCCCCCGGCGTAAATCGCAGCTCGATGTCCCGGGTGAGGTTCCCCAACAGAACGACGCGATTGAAGCTAGCCATGATTGTTCCTCGTGCAGCGCGAGTGTGGAAGGCGTGTGCCGTTGCCAGGGATCTTGCCTGCCCCGGAAGCCGGAGCCTTCCAGCCCCACCCCCCCCCGCGACAAACCCCTCGGGCGAGGTAAATCTTACGCCCGGCCACAACGGCACTCAACCTCCCCGCGAACGCTCAGGACTCCGACGCGACCGGTTCACTCGCCGTGGCGGGGGCCGGTTCGCCTTCGCCTTCCGCTTCGTCCTCGCCGGCGACCGCTTCCCCGCGAGCGTGAGCCACCATCGGCTCGACCAACCGCGGATCGATCTTCAGGGTCATCTGCCGGACGATCCCGTCATGCAGACGGCAGGCACGGTTAAAGTCGGCCAGGACCGAGCTTTCGGCCCGAAAATAAAGCAACCAATAGGTCCCTTTCTGATGGCCTTCGATCGGGTAAGCGAGCCGTTGCTCCAGCCATAGCCGACTGGCGAGCACCGTACCGCCCAGCTTTTCGACGAGTTCATTGACGGAACTGCTGAGGCCGCCCGGATCGCGGGCGTACCGGTTGCTGTCGAGGATAAACAGCGATTCGTAGACGTTGCTAGCCACGGCGGGCAAGACTCCTGTAAATACTTTGGCGCGGCACGGCGGGCAAACCCGACGCCCCGTCAGCGGTGAGTAACAGATGGGGGAAGGAACCGCAAAATGCTGGCTGCCGCCCGAACCCGGGGGCAAAACAGGCGTTTCACGGTTTGGCATTGTACTGGTTCATGCAAAATTCGATACCGTGCCGCACCCAATCGAGCGCCGCGTGGGCGGCCCGCTCGGTGGCGGCCTCGACCTCAGGCTGTTCACTTCGCTTGAACTTGCTGAGGACGTAATCGGGAACCGCCCAACCTGCCGGCGGCGGGTCGATCCCGATCCGCAGCCGAGGGATTTCCTCCGACTGCAACTGGCGGATGATATCCGCCAAACCCTTTTGACCTCCTGCCGAACCTTTGCCCCGCACCCGCAGGCGTCCGAGCGGAAGGTTCAGGTCGTCGCTGACCACCAGCACGTCGGCGGGGGTCAGCTTAAAAAAATCAAACGCCTGGCGGACACTCTTGCCGCTGGCGTTCATGTACGTTTGGGGGCAGAGGACCACCAGTTTCTCGCCGTCGAGCCTCCCCTCGACCATTTCCGCCTGAAAGCGGGTGCGAGGCGAGGTCCCGGCGACCATCGGGGCCAACTTGGCAGCGGCCATGAAGCCGACGTTGTGCCGCGTCTCCAAATACTGCCGTCCGGGGTTACCCAACCCCACAACCAATTTCATGTCACCAGGCCAACCGAGGCAAGCTCAACCGTTGCGGGTTCAGCCTTCGCCCTCTCCTTCGGAGGCACCGGCTTCGCCACCTTCTTCTTCTTCGCCAGCCTTGCCGATCACTTCCGGCTCGGCGCCGGTCGCCAACTCTTCTTCTTCTTCGGGCGTGACCGTGATCTCTTCGACATGGACCACCGACTCTTCGGCAGGCGTCAGCAATTCCACGCCACTGGGCAGCACCACAGCGCCCGCGGCGATGCTTTGCCCCAGCTGCAGGTCATTCACATCGACTTCGACCTCTTCCGGGATGGAGCCGGCCGAGCAGCGGATATCGAGTTCATGGAGGTCTTCGATCAACGACCCGCCTTCTCGCGTCCCGGCCGCTTCACCGTGCAGCCGGATCGCCACGGTGACTTCGACCTTTTCGCTGAGATTGACGCGGATCAAGTCGAGATGCAGCACGTCGATCCCCAAGGGGTCCCACTGCATTTCGCTGACGAGGGCCGTATCCTTGATCGCGCCGTCCAGTTTGACCATCTTACCGTGGTGCCGGACCAAAGCTTCGATCTCCGGCTGCGACACCGAGAGATGCTCATTCTGCTTGCCGTGTCCGTACAAAACCGCGGGAACGCGCCCGGCACGTCGCATCCGCCGGGTGGCGGCGGTGCCGATCTGGTCGCGTTTCTGGACGTGGAGAACGTCTGTCATCTTCGTGTATCGTCCTGGGAAGGATGGCTTGGGGGAAAGACATTCTGGCGTGGGGAAACGGGCTAGTATGCCACTAATCGCTCGCGTTGCAAGCCCAACCTGGCCACCTGCTTTTGGCCCCCGCCGCAGAACCCCACATTTCTGCCGAGCTGGGGTGGCAGCGAGCGGACGGGACCGCGATTATACGCGGACGTGCGTTTCGCCTAGCGATGGCCCGCCAGCTCCCCTCCGCCGCGTTTGCCGGGTTCCTGGCCTGGTTTTGGCAGCCGAAGTGTTTCCGGGCCGCCGCGGGACTGGCGCCAGCCGGTGATCGGGAGCAGGGGCAGCCGCGGGGCCGCCCGCCCTCGACCGTTGGCTCCGCACGCACTGTTGTTGTTCCGCACGCTCTGTTGCTCTGCTCGCTGGGTAATGTTCTGCACGATGGCTAAAAAACAGACCCCTTCGCTGGATTACGTCGAACCGATCGGGGCCCGCGTGCTCGTCCGCAAGGATGAACCGAAGCGGGAGACCCGCGGGGGCATCGCCCTCCCCGATGCGGCCGAGATCCCTACGATCACCGGTCGCATCGTGACGATCAGCGCGCAGATTGAAAACGACGAAGACGTCCCGCTGCGGCAGTACGACAAAATCCTCTTCCACCCGAAAAACGCGATCCCGGTCGACCTGGAACATGACAACCAGTTGTTCGTGGTCCCGGTCGAGGATGTGGTCGCCGTCTTTCGGCGGGGCACCGACGAGGGTGATTGAGCATAACCGGGGTGCGCTGCGCCACCCCCGGTGAGTTCACGGAATCGCCGACCCCGCAGGGGTCGCAGAGGGGTTCGGCATTGGCGTCACGCCCGCGACGGCGCCGGCAATGTGGGACGGCGATCGTGTCTGTTTGTCGTCGCGATGGCCGTGTGCGGAAGGTGTTTCGTAGCGCTGCCCTCCCTTCGCCTAGGCTCGACCCTCCCAAGAGGGAGGGTGGCGCAGGATGGAGGGCGACATCGGGATGGTAATCGTGGCGCTGGCCCTCCCCTCGCTGATGGCCGCAGCTCGCACCCCCACATGAAAGGTGTCATGGTAGCGTCGATCGACCGTGACAAAGGGGAGCGGGGCAAAACCGCAGGCTCACTCGGTGTCCCGATATCGGACGACCAACAAGTCCCCTTTTGTCCAACTTGGCAGATATTCAGCAGGCCACGCTTAGGGGGAAGGGACCTGGCGTGCCTGACCGAGCCTCGCGGTCGCCAGACGAACCGGGGGCCGACGGACCGGGGCTGAAAAACGGCCGCCCCCAAGAAAGTACTTGACCCGCCCCCCTCTACGGGTAAGATCCGGGAGTTGGTGTTCGCGAGACACCAGGCGGGGTAGCAGCTTTTCCATGGGGGCAAAATCATGTTGGAAAAGAAATTCGACGGTGCGCGACGGGCGATGGGGTGGGACCAGCAGGGGGAATCGGCGGGCGACGGCTTGCCGCCGGCCTCCAGCACGACCGCGGCACCAGATCAGGAAAGACCGCGGCCGGCAAACCCAGATGGGGGCAACGGGACCTCGGCACGGCGGATCGCCTCGACCGCGCGAACGCACCGTTTGCTGCGCCGGCGGCGGCTTCGCTGCGAACCCCTCGCGCCGCGTCACTTGCTGGCGGGAGACCTGAGCGGGGCGGACCCCACGGTCCTCTATGACTTTAACGGGGATGACGCGTTCACCGCGCACGACGTGCTGCTGGTCGTCAACGACCTGCTCGACCAGCTCCCCCACACCGCCTATCCCGCCAGCGAACGACCGGGCGCCGATACCGACGGCAATGGCTTGATCGATCTGGCCGACGCCTGGCGATTGCTCGACGCCCTCTCGCAGGAAGCGGAACAGGCCGAGGCCAACGCGGCGATCGCCACGCTCACCGCAGACACGGCCGCGCTGCTCGACGAGGCCACCGGGGCGAGCGGCCCGACGATGGTCAGCGGCCCGACGATGGTCAGCGGCCCGACGACGGTGAGCGGACCGACGACGGTGAGCGGGCCGACGACGGTGAGCGGGCCGACGACGGTGAGCGGGCCGACCGTGGCCAGCGGGGCGAGCGGCCTGGTCTGGCCGAGCGAGCCGCTCAACCTCTCCGGGCCCTCGGGGCCCGCGGCCGCTTCGGGGCCGAGCGGTGGCTTGGGAATCAGCGGTCCGTCCGCGGGATCCGGGCCGAGCGGTCCGAGCGCCGCCAGCGGGATGACGGCCGGTGGCAGCAGCCCCACGGCACCGCTGGGCCCCGGCAGCCCGAGCGGCCCCAGCGGCGCCAGCGGCGCCACGACGGCCAGTGGTTTGACGGCCCCGGCCGGGCCCGCCGGAGGCGACGACCCCATCGTCAGCCACGTCACCTACGGCGATCTCATCTGCGGTGATCAAGCCCCCGCACCCTGGAAGGAGGAA
>CAYNVI010000312.1:0-6055 GCA_964400585.1 uncultured Pirellulaceae bacterium
GCCGCCGTGGGCAAAGGCGACGATGTCGTCGCCGGGATCGTCATTGGCAAAGGAATCGTGCACCAAATCCGCGATCATGCCGTTCATTTTTCGCCGCATCGCGCTGTCCGAGCGGGAGTCGCCCCCGTGGATCATCGCCAACGGGCGGTCGTCGGCCGGGGCGGTCAGGAAGAAGAACCAGCGACTGGCCCGGCCATCGCTTTCCATCCGCAGTTCGTAGGCGGTCGATGGCTGCAGGCCGGTCAGGCTGACGCCGTGGGTGTAGAGGACTTCGTCGCCTCCTTGAAATCGTTCGCTTACGGCTGCGGTGGTCGCCGGGGCCGCATCGCTGCCGACCGGTCGCCAATGGAGTCGATGGTCCTTGCCGGCGGCTGTCGTGTTCCAAAGGACGCGGGCAGAAGTGGCCGGGGCGGCGGTCCAGACGACCCGCCAATGCCGAGGCTGGAGCGCTGCCTCCTGTCCCACGGCAGGCCGCAGCATCGCCAGGCTGCCCAGGGTCAGGCTGCCCAGGGCCACGAACACAAAGAGGGAAAACCACCGCGAGAACAACGCATTAACCAGCATGGGAATCACTCGGTTCGGAGAACACATCAAGACAACGAGGGGTCGCCCGCGAGCGGCACCACCAACAGGCCACGAGGATCAACGGCACACCGCCGTTGGCAGCACGCAGCAGCGTGGCTGGCCAATGCCACGGCCCCATGGCCGTCATCCGGCTAGCGGCGGTGAGCAACCCCCAAGCGGTCATGTAGAGCGCCGCCGCAGGCCACCACGGTGTCATGATCAGGGCGGCGACCAGCAGATCGATCCAACCGACCACCTGCAGGCCGATGGTCGCGACCTGTTCTGAAACCGCACCGGCCGACCAACGGAGATCCGACAAGAGGATCAGGTCGAGAAAAGGACCATAACCTTGGATCGCCTTGTAGCCGTGGACGGCAAAGGTCGCGGCGGCGGCGATCCGCAGGATCGGCTCGGCACGCCGATTCCAGCGTGCCGGAAACGCTTGAGGATCAGCCGCAGGGATGCAGAGCCAGAGGGCGACCGGGGCGAGGAAACGGACGGCATGTTCGCCCAGGGCAAGCGGTGCGTAGGGCCCGCCGCGGAGCTGATGCGCGGCGGCCATCGCCAAAAACCAGACGAAAAGCCAACACGCCGAACTCCGCTCGAGCCATCCGGCCAACCGGAGTTGGCGGCGCATGCCACGCTCCGACGAAGGCGGGGAAGCCACCGCCGCAAACCGCAACCAAGCGAGGACCACCAGCATCATCCCGCCAAAGCCGGCCAACAGAACGCCCCCATCATCGACCGTCTGAGCGACCGCTTCGGGAAAGTGCCAGTCGAAAAAGAGGACCCCATAAACGTCGCTTTCGATTTCGAACGGGACCAGGTAGTAGGCGCCCAGCAGGCCGATGCACTGCAAGGCCAGCACCGCACGAAGGATCGTCAGAGGGAGCGGTTCGGGCTGTCGCGGCGAGGAAACGCGCGGCGTTGGTTGCCGGACGCTTGACGCCTGTTCCTGAACGATCGACGCCGCGCGGACGAGGTGCATGGCACTGGCAGGGATAAGAGATCGGACAGGGCGGGGGCAGGCGTCTCGGCTTATTCGGTGGCGGCAGGCAAACGCACGACGGCCGCTACGGGGAGATGGTCACTGGCAAAGCGACCCGCGGGTGTGCGGGGATCGAGTGTTTCGTACCGCTCGACCGTCACCCCCGGCCCGACCAACAAGTGATCGATCCGACGGAAGTCGGCAATCTCGTTAAAGCCATTCCACGTCCCCAGCGGGCCCACCGGCGGTGATCGGCTGATCGAGCGGCTGTCTCGCAACGGCACCGGCCCGTGCTGGAGGGCTTGCAGCGGGGGACTGTCGGGAACCGCATTCAAATCTCCCATCACGATGACCGGGAAGTCCTCGGCGAGCGCTGGAAGGCGTTGTTGAATCAGACCGCCGGACCGGCGCCGGGCTTCGTCGCCGCGGTGGTCGAAATGCGTGTTGACGACGACCAGCCGCCGGCCGCTGCGGCGGTCTTCCAATTGGACCCAACTGGCGATCCGCGGGAGGGCGGCATCCCAACCGCGGGAGCCGATTTGGTCGGGGATTTCAGACAGCCAGAACGTGCCGGCGTCGTGCTGTTGGAAACGTGCCCGACGGAATCCGAGCGGGGCAAACTCACCCGCCCGCTCCCCATCGTCGCGGCCGACGCCGTACCACTGGAACGTGGGCGTGGCGGCTCGGATCGCGTCCCATTGCTCCGCCGTAACTTCTTGCAAGCCAACCACGTCGTGGGATCCGATCACGTCGAAGACTGTCTCGGCGCGATGAGGCCAAGCGTCGTCGCCGTCCCCTGGATTGGCATAGCGGATGTTGTAGCTGAGCACCGCCAGCTCAGGGGACGCAGGTTCTTCGGTGAGCACGATCGGACGGACGTCGATAGCGGTTTCTCCCGGAATCTGCAGGCGGGGATTGCACCGGTCGCGGACCTCGGCCGCGGCTTGGTGATCCGCGGCGAGCGGGACCACCTTCGGAGGCGTCGCAGCCGGCAGGCAGACGGCCCAGCCAGCGGCGCACAGCCACGTTAGCCAGCCGATCCACCACGCCGTCCGGCCCGGCCGTGGGGCGGTGAGCTGGGACCGCGAAGAACTGGACAAGGACCGGTTGGAATGCATCGGCAAGGCTCGGCGACGGAAGGTCGGAGGATAGGCCACATCATACACGAAGCGGCAGTGGCAGAGGGGGGCTAGCAACCGCCGGCCGGCGAGCCGCGGCGCAGCCGGACCGTCCCCTTGCGCTGCCAGCATGCCCCACCTGCGCCGGCGCAAAAAAAATGACGCCGCGCGGGTGCGCGGCATCATTGGCAAATCGTCCGTGGACAGGGCCGCCCGATCAGCGTTTGCTGAACTGGCTGGCGCGACGGGCTCCGCGGAGACCCGGCTTCTTCCGTTCCTTCATACGCGAATCACGCGTCAAGAAGCCGCCTTCGCGAAGCGGATCGTGCAATTGTTCGTTGTAGCTGACCAGGGCACGGGCCAAGCCCATCCGAACCGCTCCCGCCTGACCGGTGGTGCCACCGCCGCTGACGCGGACCAGCACGTCGACCTGGCCGCCATGTTCCACCGAAGCGAGCGTGTCGGACACGGCCCGGCGATCCTGATCGTTGACAAAGTACTCTTCAAGCGGCTTGCGGTTGATCAGGACCTTTCCGCTACCGGACCGGACCCGAACCCGAGCAACACTGCTTTTCCGGCGACCGGTGCCGAGGGCGTCGCCGTTGATCTTGTCTTTCTTGACTGCGACCATCGTGGATTGTCGTAAATGGGGAAGGAAGATTGGAGTGAAGGAAAGCCAGGCGCGAAAGGAACTGCCCTAGCTGACGACCTTGCCCGCGTTTTCCAGCGGCTGGGGCTGCTGTGCCTGGTGCGGGTGGTCGGGACCGGCGTAGATTTTCAGCTTTTTCAGCATGTCGCCCGCCAGCTTATTTTTGGGCAACATTCGACGGACGGCGTGGTAGATCAGATCCTCCGGCTTGCGACGCTGACGGTCGCCATAGCTTTCCAGCTTGAGACCGGGGTAGCCGGTGTACCAGGTGTAGTGGCGGACATTCATCTTGTCCCCGCTCATCTTGATCTTTTCGGCGTTGGTCACGATGACGAAGTCACCGCAATCGACGTGCGGGGTGTATTCGGGGCGGTGCTTGCCCATCAGGATCACCGCGATGTCGCTCGCCAAGCGTCCCAACACCTGGTCGGTGCCGTCGACGATGTGCCATCGTTTCTTGACTTCGCCAGGTTTGGCCATGTAACTACGCTGCGCGACCACGATCGTTTCCTCGAATACAGATCTGTTGGATGTCTATTGGGTGGCCTGCCGAGCGGATCCGGCCGAAGACGGCGGAGCGGGCAAGCGACGGACGTTGCCAGGGGATTCCCTGGGTCGCATCCGCCTGGAAAGGGACAATCCCATACCGGATCACGGATCCCTTCCCAGGGGAATCGAGCAGTTTATCGATGGCCCCACCCGCTTGCAAGGCCAAGCGCGCAAGAGCCCCGCTTTTTGTAACGCCCCCAGCGGCGGTGGTTCGCCTGCGGCCGCCGATCTGTCAAACTGTCGGTCTCCAAGCCAGCAAGGCGTGCTCCTGCGCCTCGTCCTCCGTCACGCACCCCTAGGTCTCCACTTTCCGTGTCTCAACCCTCTCCTTTCCTACCGACCGGCCTGGAAACGGCACCGACCGCGGCCAGCGGCGGGCACGCACCCGCTGCGATCGGGGCGAGCCTGGTCGTCCACGTCGCCGCGGCGCTGCTGGGGCTGGCCGTCGGCGTGCGGCAGGCGGCGGAGCTGCAGGTCCGGTCGGGAGAAGCGGATGCCGACGAGCGGCTGACCCTGCAGGCCGTGGCGGTTCCCCCGCAGCAGCCGGAGATCAGCCGGCTGCCTCCTCTGGGCAGCCCCGAGCTCCCCTCGTGGGAGCCGAGCCGGCCGGTCGATTTGCCGGAGGTCGAGCTGGCCGAGG
Organism: uncultured Pirellulaceae bacterium; assembly: GCA_964400585.1. Classification (GTDB taxonomy): domain Bacteria; phylum Planctomycetota; class Planctomycetia; order Pirellulales; family Pirellulaceae; genus CAYNVI01. Next base: position 4,509 of record CAYNVI010000312.1, read on the forward strand.
CGAGTGAACGGGCCGCGACGCAACAACGCGTCGAGGAAGCGATCGCCGAGCTGCTGCAGTGGAATCGAGGGGAACCCGACGCCGAACCGCAAACGACTCCGGACATGCCGCTCGAGTCGCAACCCGTCGCCGAGCCGGTCGAGCGTCCCGCCGAAGCGGCGGAGCCGGCCGCAGCGAGCGAAGCGACAGTCGCCAACGAGAAGCCGGCCGGGGCCGAAGCCGAAATCGCTGCCAAGCCGCTCCCCACCAACGACCCGCCGGTCTATCCTCCGGCGGCGGTCGCCGAGCAGCGGCAAGGACGCGTCCTCTTGAAGGTCGACGTCGATACCGAAGGACGCGCCGTCCGCGTCGAAGTGCTGCGATCGAGCGGGCATCTCGATCTCGACGCCGCCGCCCAGGCGGCCGTCAAGCAGTGGCGGTTTTCCCCCGCCCTGGAAGATGAGCAGCCGGTCACTCAGACGATCGCGGTCCCGGTCCGCTTTGTCCATCAAGAGGGTCACGACAAGCCCGACGCCTAGGTTCGGCGATCGGGCAGCTGCAGCGGGGGGCGGTGACGGCGAACTCGGATCCAATTGACGGCGGCGCCGATGGTGCGACGCATGATCAGCCAGCGTTCCAGTCGCCGCTTGCCCGGAAAATCGAGCAGCACGATCCCGATCAGCATCGTCAGCAAACCTTGGCCGGGAAGGACCAGCATCGAAACGCCCGCCACCAGCAGGACGAACCCCAGCAGATTCTTGCCGATCACCAAGAGGAGATGGATCAAGGCGTGACGCGTCGGCCAAGGTTCGCGCGGCTCCCGGACGAAGTAGTCGGCAGGCAATCGCACGACCAGCAAGGGGATGGCCAGCAAGGTTCCGACGAAGGTGGCAACGCTCAGCAGCGTCAGGCTCCAGACCAGCGTCTCGTTCTCCTGCAGCCAGTGGAGGAGTTCGGAAAGGGGCATCACGAGCGTTGATCAATTCGAGGCGGGACGAATGCTTTCAAAGTAGCGGCGGATGGTTTCCCGCTGGCCCTGCGGCAGCGGTTCCTGCGCGAGGGTCGCTTCGGCCTGCTGGCGGAACCGCTGGTAGCGGTCGCGGTAGCCACGACGTGCCGTCTGCTCGCGCGCCTCCGCCGCGACCATCTCCTTTTCGCTGAGCCCTTCGCCCAACTGCCCCCGCAGTTCCTGGCGCTGACGGCGGGCCGACAGCGCCGGCGTCTCGCCCTCCTCCGGATTCCCGGAAGCGGCGCGGCCCCAGCTCTGCGAGGGACGGTCGGTTTGCTGGGCCATGTCCGAGGGGCTCTGGCCATTATTGCGCCCCTTGCCCTTCGCTTCGCTGAGGCGTTGCAGTTGCTGGGCCAGGCTGTCGTCGAGGGCTTCGGCGACCGCCTGCTGCTCGGCCGCCTCGGCAATCTGCTCGGTCGCCCGTTGCGTCTGCGGATCGTCGTGTTGCTGCAGCCCCTGTTGAAGTTGTTCGGCCGCTTCCTGCAAGCGACGGGTCTTCGCGGTAGGCGGCTCGTCGGCGGGGCGCTCGAGCGCGCGATGGCGACCGAGCCGGACCTGC
>CAYNVI010000313.1:0-6032 GCA_964400585.1 uncultured Pirellulaceae bacterium
CAAACGTCGGTCCCGGAGCTGACCGATTTTTCGGACGAGACCGAGGCCACGCTGCAGATGTACGGGCCGCAAGTCCGCGAACCGGGAAGCTTTGCCTACAACTGCCTTATGGCCCGATGGTTGGTCGAACGGGGCGTCCGTTTTGTCCAGTGCATGCACGCCGGCTGGGATCAGCACAACAGCCTGACGACCGAACTGTATAACCAATGCCGCGACACGGACCAGCCGAGTGCCGCGCTGGTTCGGGACCTGAAGATGCGCGGCTTGCTCGACGACACCCTGGTAATCTGGGGAGGCGAATTCGGCCGCACCCCGTTCATCCAAGGGGACCTCGATAACCGCCCACGCTGGGGCCGCGACCATCACCCTTACGCGTTCACCAGCTGGCTAGCCGGGGGCGGCGTGAAGCCGGGGATGACCTGGAGCGGCTCGGACGAGTTGGGTTTCAACGCCGTCGAAAATCCGGTCCACGTGCACGACCTGCAGGCGACGATCCTCCATCTGTTGGGGATCGACCACGAGCGGCTGACCTACCGTTTCCAGGGGCGGCACTTCCGGCTGACCGACGTGCATGGCCACGTCGTGCATCCGATCCTCCGCTAGGCTTTTTCGGATCAGCCGCCCCTACTTTTTCTTCCCGCCGAAGCGCCAAAATGGCGAAGGCGTGTGGGCTTCGGCGAAATATCGCAGGGCCCGCGCGACCTGGTCGGGGTGCGCGTCGGCGATGTCGTGCTGCTCGCCCAAATCGACGCGTAGATCATACAGTTCCACGCCCTCGCTCTGGTCGACCCCCTGCAGGTTGCGTTGCACCGCTTTCCAAGGCCCGAAGCGAACGGCCCGCTTGCCCCCGCGTTCATAGAATTCCCAGTACAGGTATTCGTGTTCGGGTTGCGACCCGTCGCCGATCAGCGTCGGGACCATGCTGATCCCATCGATTCCTGTTGGCGTGGCCGTCTCCGCCAGGGCGCAAAAGGTTGGCAGCATGTCCCAGTGGGCAGAAAGATGGTCGGAGGTCGATCCCGCTTGGACCTTGCCAGGCCAACGGACGATCAACGGCGTACGGATGCCTCCCTCGTAAAGATCGCGTTTGTGACCTCGCAGCGGGCCGTTGCTGTCGAAGAACTGCGGATCGTGGCCCCCTTCCTGGTGCGGGCCGTTATCGCTGCTCAGCATCACGATCGTCTCGTCGTCGATGCCGAGTTCGTCCAACAACGCCATCAACTGTCCGACTTGCTCGTCCATCAACGTCATCATTCCGGCGAATGCCGCGATCGGGTTCCGCACTTCGGGGCCGCTGTAGCGGCCTACCTTGTCGGCAAACTGCGGAAATTCCTTTCGCCAAGGGGCGACATACGATTCCGGCGCATGCATGGCGGCATGGGGGATCGTCACCGGAAGGAACGCGAAGAACGGCTGGTCGCGCTCCGCTCGGATGAAGTCGAAGGCTTCCTCCATGATCAACGTCGCCGTGTAGGTTTCTCCGTCGAGGTCGACCCGCTGACGGTTGTCCCAGAGGTGATCCGGGTAGTAGTTGTGCGCTTGCCGTTGGCAGTTGTAGCCGTAGAACTGATCGAAGTGTTCGGCAGGATCGCTCGGCGAGCCTGGAGCGCCCAGCCCCCATTTGCCGAACGCCCCGGTGACGTAGCCCGCTTGCCGCAGCCGCCGGGGGATCGTGACGATGTCGGCAGGCATCGCCGCCTGTCCCTCGGGCCGGACCTCGCGGTTCCCCCGTACGTAGGTATGTCCGGTGTGCCGCCCCGTCATCAGCGAGCAGCGGGTCGGGGCGCAGACCGTCGAACCCGAATAATGCTGCGTAAACTTCATCCCCTCGGCGGCCAACCGATCGATGTAGGGTGTGGAGAAGCGGCGTTGGCCGTAGCACGACAGATCGCCGTAGCCGGCGTCGTCAAGCAGGATGTAGACGATATTGGGGCGGGCGGCCTGCGTCGCTTCGCTGGACCATCCCCCCCATCCCAGAACGAGCAAGAGGAGGGGAAAGATCCCAAACCGGATACGCATGAAGTCTCTCATCCAAAAAAGGGCGGGGGGGTCTCTGGACCATGTAACGTAACCGAAGCGAACGTCATTCGCCACGCGCGCCGCGTGCCCCGCCAGCCCCCCGCCTCGGTAAGGTCCTGTCTCTCGGGCCGGTCTCTCGGGCCGGTCGCGGAGGAGCCAAGCGGGCAGTGGCCGCGCGCGCAGCAGGCGTGCGCCTCCTCAGCCCCTTTGCTACGGCTCAGACGAGTTCTGCCAGGCCGTGAATGAAGCGAAGTTTTTCGATCACCGGCGGGACCAGGACTTGGGGAAGCAAATCGAGGAGCCCGATATCCCGATTGAATTCGGTCGCCATGATGCCAATCCGTTGGTACTCGTTGATCTGGTCATCCAAGGGGACGGTTCGCGCAGGCAAGGTCTGCGTGCGGCACGCTGCGAAATGGCTGGCCGTCTCAAGGATGGCCATCATGTCCAGATAGGCAGCAAACGTCTCCGCAAAGTCTTCCCATGGATGCATGGAGGCGTAGGCGGAAATAAAGTGGGTGGGCCAATCGGCCTGGGGGCCGTGATCGTAATAGGCCTGTTGGGCTGCGGCGTAAGCGGGTTGGCGTTCATCCCCAAAGGATTGGCGAAAGCCTTCGAAGCGATCCGGTTGGACTAGCTGTTGCCAGTAAAAATGCCCCAGCTCGTGGCGAAAATGACCGACCAGCGTCCGTTGGGGTTCTCCAAAGGCGACCCGCGTTTTTTCGCGTTCCACGTCATCCGCTTCACGCAAGTTGATCGTGATGCAGCCATCGGCATGGCCGGTCATCACCGGTTCCTGATGGTCTGACTTGAATTCGAAACGCAGCGGCGACCCGGCGGCCCTCCCCTCCGTGGCAATCGAGAAACCGAGCGTCTCCACGCCAAACAACACCCGGCGTTTGGCAGCTTCCAGACGCCGCCACCGCTGCAGGTGCAGCGGAACCTGGAGATCAGGGATCACCCGGTTCAATTCGCAGTAGTCACACAGCTCCGCCTCCCCTTGCGGGACGGTCCGGTTGCAAACCTGGTACTCGACGTAGTTCGCGCACTGCTTCAAGAGGGCACCGCAGGCGGGGTTGCCGCAATGCCAATGGTCGGCGGACGCTTTCCGCAGCGGGACCACCTGGCGACAGACGACACACATGCCGGTGACCGCCTGGCAACCGACACAGCGGGTACTGTCGAAGAACAGTCGGTTGCCGCAAAGGCAGGGATAGGTTTGCATCGCTGATTTCTGGGAGGGCGGCGTGACGCGCTGCTTCTCACGCTTGCGGGGTCCGCACAGCACGAGAAGGACGGCGCGAGAAGCACGGCGCGAGAAGCACGGCGCTGGCCAGCCGGGACGACACGGCGCCGACGCGCGATGATCCTCAGCGTCCGCTGGAACGAGGCTCGAACAACCGTTGATGCAGTTGCTTCAGCTGCTTGGCGGGAATCTTCTTGACCTTGCGATCGTAGGTCATCAACCCGTTGATCTCGCCTTCGACATCGGTCGTCTGAGTGTAAACCCCCGCGGCGATGCCTTGACCTCGCAGTGCATTCAGACGTTCCAACGATTCGACGTAGCGGGATTCGTATTCCTGCTGGTTCTCCGGCAACCCTCCGTAGCCCCAGTTGCGCCGCTCGGCATCCCACAGACGACCGGCCACCGGCAGGCCATGCCCGCCGAATTCGCCGACGACTTTGATGAAGTCGCCGAAGCGGGCGGGATCGAAGGGAAAGTCGGGCTGCGGGTAGGCATGGGCATCGACGACGTCGCCGACAGGCCAGAAATTGCCCCCGCTGGCGATGTTGATCAGCCGGCTCGGGTCCCGCTCAGCGGTCCAACGCCCGACCTCCAGGGTGCGATGCTGACCCCAGGCTTCGTTGAAAGGTGTCCAGACGACAATCGAGGGATGGTTTTCCAGGGCATCGATCATGCGATCGAATTCTTTGACGAACTGGGCATGCTGGGCGTCGGGCCACTCCGCATCGGTGGGATGTGGTTTCAGCCGCGTCCAAGGAGGCGACTCGCCCCCGCTGACCTGATCTTGCCAGACCAGCATGCCGAGGCGGTCACAGTGGTAGTAATACCGTCGCGGTTCCACCTTGATATGTTTGCGGATCATGTTGAATCCGGCCGCCTTCAGGTATTCGATATCGAACCGCATCGCTTCGTCCGACGGTGGCGTCAGCAGGCCATCGGGCCACCATCCCTGGTCGAGCGGTCCCCAATGAAAGAGGGGCTCGCCGTTTAATGTCATCCGCCAGTGGCCCGCCTCGTCGCGTTGCTTTCCCACCGCGCGAGTCCCCGCGTAGGACGCGCCCGAATCGAGGACGGCCCCCTCGGCAGCCTGCAGCGAAACGGTCAAGTCATACAGGTGGGGGGAGGCCGGCGACCACAGTTTGGCGTCCGCGATTTCCACCCTGACAGGCTCGGCCGACGCCGCCTTCCTTTCGGCCACCACGCGGTCGCCGTCGTGCACCGTAACGACCAGTTGGCTGCCGGCTGCGGCGCCGTCGATGTGCGGCGTCACCGTGATCGTCCCGGCTACGGGATCGGTCGCAATCTCCAGATCGGCCAGATAGGTCTGCGGTACTTGCTCCATCCAGACCGTTTGCCAAATCCCCGAAACCTGGGTGTACCAGATTCCCCGCGGGTCCAACGTCTGCTTGCCACGCAATTGCCAACCTTCGGTATCGTCCTCGACCCGGACGACCAACTGATTCTCACCCGCCCGCACCGCGGGGGTCGCATCGCAGACGAATGGATCGTTGCCGCCGACATGCGTGCCGATCGCTTGCCCGTTCAGGAACACGTCGCAGCGGTAGTCGACCGCCTCAAAGTGCAGCAGCGTGCGTTGTTCCGGAGCCGGGGTCGCCTTGAACGAACGCTGGTACCAAAGGGCCTCGTCGGCATCGAGCAGCCGTTGCACCCCGCTTAACTTCGCTTCCAAAGGGTACGGAACCAAGATCTTGCCTTCCCATTCCGCCGGCGCGGTCGCCTGGTCCGCGGCCGTGACCGCATAGTCCCAATGCCCGTTCAGGTTTTGCCAAGCTGGCCGCCGCAACTGAGGACGCGGGTATTCGGTCCAGGCGTTTTCCGGCGTGACTTGCGCGCCCCACTCGGTGATCAAGGGAGACTGGAAGGGAGCCTGGGGGCGTGCGGGCGGGGGGAGCTCCGGCACCTGCTCGGTATCGATCAGATGGACGTCGATGAACTGCCCGCCAGTCCGTTGCCGGCAATGGACCGCCAGGACATTGCGACCTTCACGCAGTGTCTGCTGAGCGGTGGCGTCCAACGGCACGACTTGATATTCGGTGGTCCAGCCTTCCCGGCGGGCGACCAGCTGGCCGTTGAGGAAAACTTCGGCATCTTCGTCGTGGTGAATCAGCAGCCCCGGTTTGGCGGGCATCGAATCGAGCGTGTAATCCTTGCGCAACCAAATGTTGTTGCCACGCCAGATCGTGCCGATCCGGGCCCCCGGCGTGCCTCGCGTGCCAAAGCCTCCCGGGCCGGCTTGCCAGCTACCGGCATCGAAGTCGGGCTGGGGCCAGCGGGCGGCGGGCGGCTGCAAGCGGTAACGCCACTGGTCGACGACGGGGACCTCCGCCAGGGCGGAACCGGTGGGGGCCAGCAACCACCCCAGGGCGATCAAGCAGGGCGCGGCGAAGCGAAAACAGAACATCTTGGACGCTCAGATGGAAAAGGTAGAGAACATGGGGGCCGGAGGACGCGGCTTTCAAAATAGAAGGCCAGCCGTCGCTTCGCAATGAGTTCGCCAGCAGCCAAGGCGTTCGCTAGCAGAGCGGGGCACGATCGAGAAGCGATTGGCAAACCGAGGAAGCCCGCCGCCGCAATCCCGTCAGTCCAACCATTGAAGGGTACGAAGTCCCGCCGCGAGTTCCGACCGCTCCGCGTCCGTCAAACGACGAAACGGCAATCGGCAGGGCCCGACTTCGACCCCCTGCAGGCAGAGCATTTCCTTCAGCGCGGGATGGAACGGAAAACGCGCCAACAGCCGCACCAGGGC
>CAYNVI010000314.1:0-5993 GCA_964400585.1 uncultured Pirellulaceae bacterium
CGGACGTCTTGCAGGGACACGCGTCCGGTGTTCGTGATCAGGTAGCGGAACAGCGGCTGCTGCCCGACGATCCATTCGGTCTTGCTTTCGATCCGCGCGGCGACGGCGGGGGTCTCGGGGATTCGATTGATCACGGTGACGCACGACTGGGCTTCGCCACGTTGGCCTCCCTCGGCGGTCGCTTCGACCGTGATGCAGCGTTGGCCCGGTTGTTCGGGGACAAAGGTGACGGCCGGACGCCAGGTATCGCCCGGCATCAGCGGCCCGTCTTCTTTGCTTTTGAAGACTTGTGGACGCCCTTTTTCGAGATGGGTCATCGACGAATCGCCAATCGCCGAAAGCTGGACGTTGCTCAGGGGCTTGTCCCCCGTGTTCGTCACATCGATCAAGAAGCGGACTTGGTCTCCCACTTCGAGCCGTTGGTTGTCCTCGACATCGGGACGGACGGCGACATCGAGGGAGGGGACGAACACGTTGACATCCGCGATCGCTTCAGCGAACAAGCCGCCGTCGGCGCGGGCTTGCATCCGCAAGGTAAAGGTTGCCCGTGCCGAGAGGCTGGCCAGCAGATCGACTTGGGTCTGCGGGTCGAGGCGGGGGACTTCCCAGACCAGTTGATTGCCGATGACCCGCCCGAACGCATCGTTGGTCGTGGCGGTGACACCCGGGGGAAGTTCGGCCGTCACGGTCACGTTTTCGGCCGCCAGGTCCCCCGGATTGGAAATGTTGGCAACCAGTTGGAACGGTTCGTCAAAGGTCGCCACTTCGGGGGCACCGACCCGCAAGCGGAGTTGCGGCGCCGACCAGGTAACGAGCGCTTGCCCACGGCCGATGATCATCCGCGGCATGTTCTCGGTTTCGCCGGCCGGGCGAATCACACTGATCGCGATCATCGCCGTCCCACTGGCATCCGGTTGCGGGGTCAATTGCGCCGTCGCATTCCCGGCCTCGTCGACCACCGCTTCGGTAACGGTCGAGCCATCGTAGAACTGGGCCAATTCGGGATTGAGGATTTCATAGCGGACCTTCCAGCCGCGGGCGGGGATCGTCCCTTCGCTCCGTGTCACCCGCGTGGTCAAGCTGGCCGGTTGGCCCGCGGCCAACACCTGCGGTCCCGGGAATTGCCAGCGGGCATCGATCCAGTAGATCGTGGCGGTCGCTTTGCGTTGGTCCCAGCAATCGCTTTCGGGGGCCAGCACGGTCACCCGGCTGGTCCCTTCGGTCGGGCTGCTGATCGAAATCCAGGTTTGACCTTTTTTCAACGGCACGTCATCCCGGCGGTTCTGGTTGCCACGGGTGATCAGCGTCGATTTGGTGCTGGTGACGCCGCGTGCGTAGGAGCCGCTCCGCTTGTCGACCTTCGGCAGTTTGGCGAGGCGATGGAGCAAGCCGGGATCATCATCGCCGACCTGGATGAAGTGCCCAATACTTTCGGGAGTCAACATCCATTCCAGTGGTTCGCCCATTTGCAGGAAGCCATCATCGCCGCAGATGCCGGACTTCAGGATGACTTCGCCACCGACCGGAGCGACGATCCGCTGCGGCGTCAGGAGGATGCAACCGCGCTTGCCCCGTTCGGGAAGTCGCAAGCGGCTCAGTTTGCACTCGTCGCCGTGGAGGACGGCGGGAGGGCCCTGGGCGCACGCTTCACAGCCGGGCGCGGGGATCCGTTGGCTCGGCGGGCGGGCGGGGCTGCCGGCGGGTGCTTGCTGCAGGCACTCGGGCGGCGGCGGAGGCGTGCGGAAGGCGGGTGCGGGTAAGAAGCCGGCCAGGCTGCCGCGGCCGCTGCTGCCGAGGCAGCCGAAGCAAGTGCAGCCTTCGCCGCCGGGGATCGCCAACTGCGTGCTGCGTTCGGGAAACGGAGCGAAGATGCATTGGCCGGTCGGATCGAACTGAGGCAACCGCAGCGGAGCGCAGCCGGTGCCGAGCAGGAGCACGAGACCGGCTGCAATTCCCATCCAGGGAAGGCGAGCGCAGCGCGGCGTCGTCTCGGTTCGGTCGGCGGAGGCCAGTCGCATGGATCGTCAGCGTGCCGGAGGGAGGCGGAAAGGATTCGGATCGGGCAAACTTTGCCCGACGAACCCTAGCACGCTGCGGACGCCGATGAGGCGAAAAGGCAACACCAGCGGTTGCCTTTTCGCAACCCCCGCCGGGGAAGGCTAACGGCTGTGACGGCCCTGACGATTCTCCGCCTGCCGCCCACGCCTAGCCGGCGGGGAAGGCGGACCGGACCTCTTGGATCGCCTTCTGTTCCTCTTTGTTGGTCGCGCCAAAACCGAGGAACCCACCGGCGGCGTCCGCGACCGCTTCGGCTTGGGCGATGACCTCTTGCCGCAGGCTGGCGATCGCCGTCGGCGTCAGCACTTCACACAGTTCGTCGACATAATCCTTCCAAGCCTCGAACAGAGGCGCCGGCGGTTCGCGTTGCAACCAATCGTTGAGCAAGCGGAAGGAGGCCGAGCCCGGCTCGATGCCGTGCCGGCCGGCGATCTCCAGCAGTTTTTCCTGTTCCTCTTGCTGCAGGACGCGGTCACTCCAGGCGACCACCAGTAACGGCACCATCCGGAACGCCGCGAGGGTTTCGGGTTTCAGCTCCAATTCGACCAGTTCGGTCAGTAGGTTGGCATCGGCGATCCCGGTGGCCGCCGAGAGCGCTTCGACCCGGCTATTGGCTTCCAGATCCTCGCGGAGTTCGGCGAGCAATTGCCGATCGATGTCCGCAAAAAATTTGTCGTTCAAAGCCCGCTGTTTGGAGAGATGCTGATCAGACATGGAAATTCGCCTCAAAAAAAAACTAGGATCTGATGGCTGGGGACAGGATGGCTGGGGACAGGGTCGAGGATCGACGCGATGCCCCGGGCCGGCGGCCCAATTCCGTCGGGCCCCATTCCGCCGGGGCCTGGGCGCGATTCGCCGAGTTCCCGTTACAATGACGAACCTTGCGGTTGAATGTAAGGCACCTTTGCGAGGATCCCCCCGATGCAATCCCCCAGCACGCCGTTTCGCTGTCCTGGCAAAGTCTTCCGCGGTCGTGGCCAGCGGTCTCGTGACCGATCGGCCCGCCTTCGCTGGGCACGAACCTTCGTCTGGATGGTGGGATTCCTGGTCGCTTCGCCGGTGCTGGGGCAGGTCAGCCAGGAGGCACGCGAGCAGTTGGCGACGCGATTGGGCGCGGCGAAGGGGCAGCTCGATCCGGCCCTGCTCCCCTCGCTGGCCGATTCCCAAGCGGCTTTGGTCGCGGCGGTGGAGGCGACGCGGCAGGACCTGTTACGGATCACCACGGCGGACAACGCTTCGGCTTGGATGGATTACCTCGACGGCAAACCGTTGGTCGAAGCGATCGAGGAGGAACTGCCGCTGCAGCAGCAGGCGGCGCTCGCTCGGCAACTCTCTCAGCGGCTCCGTCGGAACGTGCCGGGACTCGACCTCGAGACGATCGTGGCCCTGCGGCGCGCGGTCGACCGGCTGATCGACGCGATCCGATTCCGTGCCTCCGAACGCTCGATCGAACTGCTGGAGCTGCAGCTCGAGGGGTTGGCCAACCGCCTCCGGACCGCCGATGCGATCCCTTCCACCGAAGACATGGCGGCGATCTCCGCGATCCTGGGGCTGCTCGCCGACGCGGGGCAAGCCGACCAGCTGATCGCCGAGGTACGGGGTCCGTTTTCGCATCCCAATCTCACCATTCGTGTGGGGGATTCGCTGGTCGAAGAGGTGATCCGGCGGCCGGTGCAACGGAGCCGGCCGGTTTGCGATTCCATTCTAGGGACACGGTTGGTCGGAGAAGCGACGCTGGACGGCGAGCTCACCGGTCGGCTGGTCGCTTCATCGCAGTCGGCCCAGATCGATCTGATGCTCGACGCGGATTTCCACAGCCGCAACACGGGCTACAACGGGCCGGTGCAACTGCAGACGGTGGGCGACGGACGCGTCCAGGTCACGCGGAGATTGGTGTTGGATCAGAGTGGCCCGCATTTTGATACGACCTCAGGAATGGCGGAGCTCGACACCCGGATCCTCTGCATCCAGCATCCGCTCAAGCTGGTCCGCAAGATCGCGGCCAAGAAGGCAGCCCAACAGAAACCGCTCAGTGAGCGGATTGCCACGGGGAAACTGCGCCGCCAAGTCACCCGCGAATTCCTCGAAGAGACCTCCGACCAACTCCGCCAGCCGGCCGATTCGCCGCTCCGGCAGGCCGCCGACATCTTTGATCGTCTCGGCCTGACGCCGCCCGACCGTGATTGGCAGACGAGCGCCGAGTATTTGACGGTGCAGATCGGCCAGGGGTCCACCAGTCAGGTGCGGGCCGCCAACCCGCCGCCAAAGCTGGAGGGGGACTATCAACTGGTCGTGCAGCTGCATGAGAGCCTGATCGACAACATCGCATCGACCGTCTTCGCCGGCCGGACGATGGACCAAACACAGATCCAGGACCTGCTGGGCAAGGTGCGGCCCGGGCAGCCGGAGCAGGCGGCGCCGTCGCCTTCGGACGAAGAGGTCGAGCCGTTCGAAATCGACTTTGCGCGTCTCCGCCCGATCATCCTGGAAGCCCGCGAGGGCCGGCTGCGGGTGGGCGTCCGGGGGACCCGGTTTCAACAGGGGGATCGGCAACTGCAGCGGGCCATCGAAATCACCGCCCAGTACCAGCCGGTGGTCGGCGAAACAGGGCGTGTCTCCTTGCAACGGATCGGCGACGTCGCGGTCGGCTTCCCCGGCGGCGGTCGGCTGAGCATTTCGCAGGTGGCGATCAAGTCGAACATTCAACGCGCGTTTGCCGACATTTTTCCTCCGCAAGTCTTGCAGGTGCCGTTTTCGGTCTCGTTGCCAACGGACCGAGACTGGAGTCTGCAAACCGTCCAGATCAACGCCGATGACGCCTGGCTTTCGGTGGCCCTGCAGAAGGAATCGTGAGGATGGAAAAGAAGCCCTACGGCAATTGGGTCGAGATCGAATTCGATTGCCTGCCGCTCCGCACCGTCACCCGGATCGATGTCCCGGTCGACGCGTCGCCCCGCTACGAACAGTTCGTGCTGAACGTCAAGGCGGCGATAGAGAAGCATGGAACGCTCAATTCCTATTACCTGTACCAAGCTCGGTGCACCTACCATCTGACCAACGATCCGCAACGCGGGGTCGTGCAGTTCGCGGTGGAGGGAACGATCCTGACCGATGCGAAAGATCGGCAGTCGCGGCAGGCCGACCTGCAGGTGACGCTCGATCAGGAGACCTGCGCCTGGCTGACCGAACCGATGGTCGAGTTCCTTTCGGAAAGCGTTCGACAAGCGATGCTGGTCGAGTTCGACCGCTACATCGCCGCGGGGGATCTCGAACGGGCCGAGCAACGGATTCGCGAGATCCAAGCCGAAAGCGACCGTGCCGGCGGCTTTGTCGGGATGTATCTGTAGCCCCTGCCGTTAACCGTCCCGCAAGGGGCGCAAGATCGCCAGGGATCGCCGAGTCGCCCGCGTTTCAGGCGGCGTTGAACAGCGGATCGCTGTTGCCGCAGAGGCTTCGGTAGAAGGCATTGCGTTCCAGCAATTCGTCGTGGCTGCCCAGGTCGGCGACCCGGCCTGCCTCCAGCACGGCGACCCGGTCGGCCAATTGCAGCGTGGTGTGTCGATGGGTGATCATCAGCCCGGTGCGGCCGCGGAGGTATTCCCCCAAGGCTTGATGGATCGCCTGCTCGCTTTCCATGTCGATCTGGCTGGTCGCCTCATCGAGGATCAAGATGTCGGGTTGGCGGAGGAAGGCGCGGGCCAAGGCGATCCGTTGCATCTGCCCGCCGCTCAGGCGAACCCCGTCGTTGCCGAGACGCGTGTCGTAGCCATCGGGAGTTTTTTCGCGAATGAAGCTGTCGGCATGCGCTTGTTCCGCGGCCGCGATCACATCCCGCCGCGCGGCCCGCGGCATCCCGTAGCGGATGTTGTTGAGGATCGTGTCGTCAAACAACACCGTCCGCTGGGTCACCAGACCGATCCGGCGACGCAGGTTGC
>CAYNVI010000315.1:0-5950 GCA_964400585.1 uncultured Pirellulaceae bacterium
GGGGTGGCGACGGTGAGGATCGACAGGCAGGCGAGCAGCCCGACGGCGGGAAGCAACCGTGCAATCATTCTGGGACTTCCTGTGGTGGAGGACGAGAGGGCGAAGGGGCTCGACCGCTGAACCCCGCCGGGGACGCTAGAAAAACCGCTCCCCGGACGCAAGCCAGAAACGGCACGGCGAGGGGCCTCGTCCGCGGCAGGAGGTGGCGGCCGGCGCCGGTCGCCCGGCGATCAGGGGTGCGATCAGGCGGCGAGCAAGACCGAGGCGATCGAGTCGGCAAACAGGATCCCCCGCTCGGTCAGCCGGATGTGCGTCCCTTCGCGGACCAGCAATCCTTCCTGTTCCAGACGCTGCAGTTCCTCGGCACAGGCCGTCGCGATGTCGTACCCGGTTTCCCGGTGTAAGGAGCGGAGGTCGATGCCGGCCAGCATGCGGACGCCAAAGGCTGCCCTTTCGGCGGCCCACTGACGGTGGTCGAGCGGTTCGTCTTCGGCGGTCGGATCTTGGCCGGCGAGACAGCGTTTGATGTAAGCGGTGGGGCTGCGGTGATTGACCAGTCGGCGACCGTTGCAGAAGCGGGCCGCGCCAGGGCCTGCGGCAAACCAGCCGCGGCCTTCCCAGTACGCCAGGTTGTGGCGGCAACGGTAGCCGGGGGAAGCGAAATTCGAAATCTCATACTGTTCCAACCCGGCGGCGGCCAGGCGGCTCCGCGCCGCCTGGTACATCGCCAGTTCGGTCGCTTCGGCCGAAGCCTGCAACTGATCCCGCTGGAGACGATTCCAGAACCGCGTCCCTTTCTCAAAGGTCAGCGCATAGGTGGAGACATGTCGGACCGGCGTCGCCAGGGCGCACGCGAGGTCCTGTTCCCAGGCGGCGAGGGTCTCGCCGGGGGCGGCGAAAATCAGATCGATCGAGACGTTGCCGATCACCTCGCTAGCCTCCGCGATCGCCGCCTCGGCGATTTGCCGCGAATGGTCCCGTTCCAGCAGCTGTAGTTTGGCCGCGTCGAAGGACTGCACGCCCAGGCTCAGGCGGTTGACGCCCGCGTTTTGCAGGACCTCCAGTTTTGCCGGTTCGATGTCGCGCGGATTCGCCTCGACGGCAAACTCCCCGCCGCAGGCGAGCGGAAAGTGGGCGCGCGTCAACGCGAGCAACCGTTGCAGCCATGCCGGCGGGAGGTGGGTCGGCGTGCCGCCGCCGATGAAGAGCGTGTCGACCGGTTGGGGGGAACCGAGCCGGCGCAGTTCCTGGGTGAGGGCGTCGAGGAACGCCTCGCCGAGGTCTTCGCGGCCGGCGATCACGGAAAAGTTGCAATAGCCGCAGCGGTGCCGGCAAAAGGGGACATGGACGTAGGCGGCCCGAGGAACCGGCCAGTCGATCGTCGCCGCGTCCCGGGGCGACGTCGGAGGAGCGGTCACAGCCACAGCATCAACCGCCCTCCCAGCATCCCGGGGAGCGCTTTTTTAACATGTCGGCGGGCTTGTTGTTCGTTGTATCGGGTGCTGACGTGGGAGGCGATGACCAGCTCGTTCTGAAACCGTTCCTGGCGGGCGACAAAGTCATCCAGATGCATGTGCCCGTGCTTGTGAATCTTTTCCTTGCGGTGGTCCGGGGCGAGGAAAGTCATCTCGGTAATCAACACCCGGGCCTGATAGAACGCTGGATTGTCATCGAGGCCTGGCGGGGAGGTGTCGCCCGTATAGCCGATCACGGGAACGCGCGTTTCCTCGGTGATTTCGACGCCCTGCATCTTCAGGTCGCGAATCTGCGGGCCTGCCAGTTCATGATATTCGGGTTTCAGTTTTTGGCGCCGCTGTTGCACGAGGTATCCGACCGACGGGATCGTATGGCGGGTGGCGACGACCTGGACCACGGTTTCCCGATTCAGGTTCAATTCATCCCCCGCTTGCACGCCTACCAGCTCGCATGGCATCGCCCCGCGATCGAGCCGCTGGAAGGCACGCAGGACCTGCTGGCAGCCTTCGACCGCCGATTCCGGCAGGTAGATGGTTGGCGGATCCATCTTCATCATCCGCCGTCGGGAAACAAACACCGGGAGGGCTGCGATGTGGTCGAGATGGGCGTGGGAGACAAACCAGGTCGAGGTTCCCATGAAGTCCCATGGTTGGATGCCGAGGTCGAACCCCAGTTTCATCTCCGGGATCCGCCAGCAGCTTTGGACGGCGGCCCGTGAGTAGCCTTCGATCGTGAATCCGCCGATCGAATGGGTCAGCAGGGGAACGTTTTCAACCATGGTCTCGAGTGAACGTGGAGAAGCGGGCGAGGGAAGAGGTACACACCGTGAAAAACCGGTGTTGGGGTCGAAAAGTGGCGCTGTCCGGTTAGCGACCGCGAACCGGCAGGTTGCTCGCTTCCATCTTTTGCGAATCGTAGTTGTCCACTTCGTTGACGTTCAGCTGGGAGGAAAAGTGGGGTCCCCGGACCAGGACCACATCGTGGCCATTTTCGGCCTGTTCGGCAACACAGCCGTGATGGCGAGTCAGTTCCAGCATCGCCAGGAAGAGTCCGATCAGCGACGACTTGTGCATCCCGCCCTCGATCACGTCGGTCAAGGCGAGACGCTCGGTCTGCTGCAGTTGGGCGTGCAGCCGCTGCATGTAGACATGGATCGGCGTGTCATCGTAGACCACTTCGGTCGGCGGCGGCCCTTGGGCCTCGCGCATGATCCGTCCGAAGGCGCTGACCAGGTCCCACAGTTCCAGGTCGGCGATCGGTTGGCTGCCGGGATCGATCTGCCGCGCCGGCAGGCTGTCGACCAACCGCGGGTACCGTTGTTGCCATCGCTGGCCCATTTCATCGAGCAAGCTGGCGGCGTCACGCACCTTTTTGTATTCGAGCAGGCGTTCGACCAATTCGGACTGCGGGTCCTCGACCACCCCGTCGGTCTCTTCGTCGACCGCTTTGGGAAGGACCGCCTGGCTCTTCAGTTCGACCAGCGTGCTGGCCAGGTCGAGGAAATCGCCGACCGCGGCGAGATCGAGTTCTTGGAGGACTTCGAGATGCTCGAGGAACTGATCGACGACCCGGGTCAG
This sequence comes from uncultured Pirellulaceae bacterium, assembly GCA_964400585.1. Lineage (GTDB taxonomy): Bacteria > Planctomycetota > Planctomycetia > Pirellulales > Pirellulaceae > CAYNVI01. Next base: position 3,054 of record CAYNVI010000315.1, read on the forward strand.
CGACAGTTCGGTGAGACTTAACTCCTGTCGCCGCACCAGGTAGAGGAGCAGATCGAGGGGACCGCGATACGCCGGTAATTCGATGCGAAACGACATGGCGGAGGGAGACCGATCGAATCCGGGGCAGGAAAGACGCCGACTGAGTCCGCGGCGAGGCAGGGCCGCTGGGGGGACGCGAGCCCTCGAGCGAACGGCGGGGGCGAGGCGCGGTGCACCTCAGTATTCCAAAAGCGGTCCTCCCTGGCAATTGACGAGGCCAGGGACAAGCCGATTCGCGGGCTTGTTGGCCCGCAGCCCCAGAACTATCATGCCTCCATTTAGTCCATCGCCCCCTGCCCGACGAATTGCCCGACGAAGTCGCTTTTGTCGGCTCTACCGCCTCAGTTGATCATGCGTCACGTCCTCTCCGCGCTCGTGCAGAATGTGCCCGGCGTCCTCGCTCATATTTCGGGCATGCTCGCTTCCCGCGGCTACAACATCGACTCGCTGGCGGTTGGCGAGACCGAAGACCCGCATTTTTCCCGGATGACCTTTGTGGTTGTGGGGGACGATCGGGTGCTCGACCAGGTCCGCAAGCAGTTGTCGAAGATCGTCACGGTGGTTCGGGTCGACGACGTCAGTGCCAGCGATTTTGTCGAGCGCGATCTGATCTTGATGAAGGTCAAAGCTCCGGCCGGTCCGGTCCGCAGTGAAATTCGCGAGCTGGTCGACATCTTTCGCGGACGGATCGTCGATGTCGGACCGGAGGAGGTGATGGTCGAGATCAGCGGGCGCGAGAACAAGATCGAAGCCTTCGTCGACCGGATGCGTCCCTACGGGATCAGCGAACTGGTGCGGACCGGGCGGATTGCCATGGTTCGATCGGCCAGCGGCGAGACCCATCCTGCCAGTAGCTCGGCTTCGCAGTCTGCCTAACCCCCGCGGCTTCCTCCGCGTTGCTGGCGGACCCAACCGACCGGAGACGCATCGCGGGGGCCGCCCTTCGCCGCGCCGGGTCGGTCTTTCCAGGGGCCGCCGTCGGCGTTGCTCGGCGGCCCATCGCCCCCCGAGTTTTGCTCTTCCCTAATCTCCCCTTCCATTTCCTCAGGAGCCGTCATGGCCGCCACGATTTACTACGAAAACGACGCCGACCTTTCCCATCTGCAAGGCAAAAAGATCGCCATCCTGGGGTACGGCTCGCAAGGGCACGCCCAGGCGCAGAATCTGCGTGACAGCGGGTGTGACGTGATCATCGGGCAGCGTCCCGGGTCGGCGAACTACGAGTTGGCGAAGGAGCACGGCTTCGCGCCGATGTCGATCGCCGAGGCGACCAAGCAGGCGGACGTCGTCAACATGCTGCTCCCCGACGAAGTCCAAGGGCCGCTGTACGCCGAAGCGGTGCGCGACCATCTTTCGGCCGGCAACATCTTGATGTGTTCGCACGGTTTCAACCTGCACTTCGGGCAAATCGAGCCACCGAAAGGAGTCGACACCTTGTTGGTGGCTCCCAAAGGCCCGGGGCACCTGGTCCGCAGCGAGTACGAGAAAGGGGGCGGCGTCCCCGGCCTGATCGCCTTGGGCGAAGGGGCCGCGGAATCGACCAAGCAGATCGGGCTCGCCTACGCCAAAGGGATTGGAGCCACCCGCGGCGGGGTGATCGAAACGACGATCGCCGAAGAGACCGAGACCGACCTGTTCGGCGAGCAAGTCGTGCTGTGCGGGGGTGTCAGCGAACTGGTGAAGGCCGGCTTCCAGACACTGGTCGAGGCCGGCTACCAACCGGAGATGGCGTACTTCGAGTGCATGCATGAATTGAAACTGATCGTCGACCTCTTCTATCAGGGAGGCCTCAGCTACATGCGATACAGCATCTCGAACACGGCCGAATATGGCGACTACGTGTCCGGACCGCGGATCATCACCGATGAAACCCGTGCCGAGATGAAGCGGATCTTGGAAGAGATCCAAAACGGTACCTTTGCCCGCAATTGGATCCTGGAAAACCGCGCCGGGGCCCCTTTCTTCAAAGCGACCCGTCGGCGGGAACGCGATCTGCCGGTCGAAGAAGTCGGTCGCAAATTGCGGCGGATGATGAGCTGGATCGACGAGAAAGAAGTTTAAGGCGATCGCGACGGATTTCAGGAGCATGCTTGCCGTCGAGCTGTGACGACAAGAGCGGGTTTTTTCCGTAATCGCGTCATTGGTGGCTGTTTTCGCCCCGTTGATTGGGGTAAGATTTCGGCGAGTCGCCATTCCCCTCCCCCTAGCGGTACGTGGCGGGGGAGGCGCGTCCTTTTCAGGCGACGTTTGCTTCTTTTCTTTGGTGCAGGTGAGGTCGAGTTCGATGCATGCGATGACACTCCTCTCGCGGGTTGGGTTGGTCTCCTTGGGCTGCCTGTTGCTGGTCGGTTGTGGCGGCGGCAACACGGCGGATGTGAGCGGGACCGTGACGATGGATGGGGAACCGCTGGAGGGGGCGATCGTGATGTTCATGCCCGAGTCGACCGGCGGCAGCGGGGGCCGTCCAGCCAGTGCCGTGACCGATGCCGAGGGCAACTATGAGCTGGTCTACGGTCGCGGCGCGACCGGGGCGGTGCCGGGCACGTACCAGGTCTCGATCCGGACCTATCGGTCTCCCAATGAAGACGCCGAAACCCCCGAAGAGAAAGCGGGACGGGACGAAACGGTGCCCGCCCGCTACAACGCCGACACCGAATTGGTGGAAACGGTGGAAGCCGACGGAGGCGTGATCGACTTTGAGCTCAGTTCGGAAGGGGAGATCAAACTGCCTCCCGGCGCCGGCGGTGGTTACGGCGGGTACTAAGGGTCTCGCCGGAAACCCCCTCATCCTCTCCCTCTCCCACGCTGCGCGGGGCGAGAGGGAACGAAAGGAGCCGCTGCGCGGCCAGTTGGCTGGT
>CAYNVI010000316.1:0-5941 GCA_964400585.1 uncultured Pirellulaceae bacterium
CGCCGTCCGCTCACGCTCCCAACATTCTTTGAAATCCGCCGCGAAACACTCGCGGGTCGCGCCCACCTGCGGCTTGAAGAGACAGCGGGTTACTGGTCGCGGCATCGTGATCGGAAGCTGCTCCCCACGTGGTGGGAATGGGCATTCATCCGGTTCCTGGTTCCTGCGAAGCGTTGGACCGAGACCCAGCGCGCGATGATGACGGCCGCCGGACGCATCCTGGGCCGGCAAGCGATCTTGTTAGCGGCCGTCGGATGCGTCCTGACCCTGGCAGTAGGCTACCAGATGCGTCGCATGGATCGGGAACTTGCACACAAACGGCTTCTCGCCTCACCCCTCGCGGCGGTCCCCGAGTCCATTGAAGGCCTGCAGGCACAAGGGCGTGCCGCCCTGGCCAGGATCGATGAGACCATCGCGAACACAGAGACGACTGGCCGTGCAGCCGGGTCGCAGACAAAGCCCTTGTCGCAAGAACAGTTTCGTTTGCGTTTGGCCGCGGCTGCGATCGACCACCGCCGGGATCCCCTCCTCGAAGCAGCGTCGATTCGGGGCGATCCCGAGAGGGTCAAAGTGATTCGAGATGTCCTGACCCACGCCGACCCCGACCGTGACGGATTCTTTTGGAGCGTCATCGAGGCGGCGGATTCCGCCGAAGCGGAGCGGCTCCGCGCCGCATGTTTTTTGGCTTCGCGCGCAGCTTCGGATCCGCGGTGGGAAGCGATGGCGCCGATGATCGCGGCACCCCTTGCTCGGGAGCCCTTTACGAAAGGCGAGCAGTGGGCCGAGTTGTTGATGCCAGTGTCGACCGAGATGCTACCAGCAGTCTCTGAACTGCTCGTCTCGAGGCCGACGGCGTCTGAGCGTCCCCGCCTGATTATGCTGGCGCGGTTGTTCAGTGATGGGGATGCCCGACGGTTCGCAACATTGACACAGTTGGCACGGAACCTCGGCGATGCTCCCGATCGGCATAGCATTCGGCGAAGCACGTTGGCAGCGGCAGCGATCGCGGAGTTAGGCGACTGGCAGATCGCCATCGACGGGCTGGAACGTGACCCCGTTCCGACGTTCCGCACGCAGCTGATCGACGCGCTCGAAAACGCCGATATCGAGCCTCGCGAATTCTTCGAAATTCTCGCACAACAGGCGGCTCCGTCGGCAGCGGATGGGGTACGCTCCGGGATCCTGACAAGTCTAGGTGGTCTCGAAATACCGCAGTGGTCCCCCGAGGATCAACAGCGACTCCGCCTCACGATCGAACAGACGCTCGCCGATCCCGAGGCAACCGGTGAATCCAAATCGGTTTGCCACTGGCTCGCTGCACGCTCGAAGAAAACCAATGCCGGGGATTCCCCAGCGCAGCGCATGGTCTTGCTGGCCATGCCCGACGGATCCGATGAATCGGGTGAAGGGTCAGCCTGGCGGTTCAAAATCAGTGCTTGCCCGACAACCGTGCAAGGGTTTTTGCGTTTTCGACCGGACCATGCTTACGACCAGCAGACAGCCGCCACGACCACATGTCCGGTCAATGAAGTGACGTGGTACGACGCCGTCGCCTACTGCAATTGGTTAAGCGAGCAAGCAGGGCTTGAACGCGAACAATGGTGTTATCTACCGAATGCCGATGGCAACTACGAGAGGGGCATGGCGATCCCGGCGGATGTCCATCAACGTCGCGGCTATCGGCTTCCAACCACGCGCGAATGGAACCATGCAAGTCAAGCTGGGACGGAGACCAAGTGGAGCTGGGGAGCCGCGAGCTCGATGGCCGACCGCTATGCGTGGTCGCTCAATAATTCCGGTTTTCGCTCGCATGCTGTTGCCGAGCTGCGCCCTAACCCGTTTGGCTTGTTCGACATGCATGGCAACGTCTGGGAGTGGTTACACGATACGCCCAAGCCTTCAGGGACGTCCCGCGTCGGAAACGAGCCGCGTTTTCTCCGCGGCGGTGCGTATCTTAGCGATATCGACTCGATCGGCTGGGAAGCAACGATTGCCAACGCTCCCGATCACAAGACCGGGGCTGACGGGTTCCGCGTGGTCCGCCGGGTCTTCGATTGAGGGGGGAGTGGCGCTCGGGGTGACGGTCTTCGGAGCCTACGCCTGCAGTCAGCCTGGGGGCGGGGCTTCACCCGGGTTGTGAACGGTAAAGGGCCGTATAACGTTCGCTGCCAATCGTGATCGACCAGGCAAATCCACCGCGGGGTAACGCCTCGGGAACAGCGTCGCCGGTCCCGGGGTGGAGACATTTTGCGGTCCCGGTCATCGATTCGCTACGGGATTGGCTTTGAGGCGTTCAGACAAATGCCCGGCAAGTCGCTGGGCTAAGCCCACCAACGTGAGGCTCGGATTGGCGGCCGGAATCGTGGGGAACGCGGATACGTCACAGCAATAAAGGTTGTCGACGTGCTCGAACTTCAGGTTTTCGTCCACGACACCGCTACCGTCGTGCGAGCACCGCAGCGAGCCGCCCGCGTGATGCACGGTCCCCTTGATCCCCTCGCTCCATTCGCCCCATTCCCAGGTGTCGGTCAGTTCGCATTCGGGGACCCCGAGAGCGGTGAGGACCTGGTTGCGGACCCTTACCATTTCGTCTTTGTGCTTCGCACGACTCTGGTTGGGATGAATACAGATGTGCACTTTGCGATCTGGACCCGAGCTCGAGATCTTGTTCTCCTCGTTCAATTCGCTATCGAAAATGAATTTCAATTCGACTTCCGTCGGGTGCTCACTGTTCGCAGCCGCCTGCTGCAACTCCTCATCCGCGTGCCGCAAGTCCCAGTAGCGGGCGTTGATCAAGACTTCCAGGTGATAGGGATGATCGTCGGCTGAGGAGTGCTTGTGGCGCAGCAGCAACTTTGCGTGACCCTCCTTTGCCCCCAGCCAAGCGAGCGGTCCCGTGGTCGGCAGGGGATGCTTCTTTTTGTAAAAGTATGCTGGATGATCGCCAAATCCCTTGCCGACTTGTTTGTGCTGATCAGCAAGTCCGCTGTTGAGCGCTATTTTCGGGGACTCAACCGACCCGCAGCACAAGACGATGAATTCCCCGGTATATTGCCTCTCGGTACGGCCGATCAGGTCTTGGCACACAACCCTGGTTGCCCTCCCATCGGCCAGCTCGATGGAGCTGCAAAGGTGATGCAAGGCAACGCGCAAGTTGACATATCCAGCCGGATGAAAGTGACCGAGCGAATCAAGCAACAGGTCCGCGGTCGAGAAACAGCCGGTGGAACGCGTCAGAACGTTCTCCAGTTGGTGCCCCTCTGCAGCTTTTGAAATGTTGGGCTGGTGAAGCGAGCGCGGTAAATCACTCGTGTCAAAATCCGACAAGGTGTCGTTAAGGTGTTCGACAACCCGATCCTGGTAGGGTCCGAGCCTTTCTCGCTCACGCATCAAACGTTCCGCATGGTCGTATCCGCTGAGACCATCTGTGTCCGCCTCGAGAAAATAGTCTCGAATCGACCTCGGCCAGACCTCCCGAAACTCCCAGTCCGCCATGCGTGGGATCAGCCCTGACCAATACACCGAGCGTCCGCCCAGGTTAAAAGCAACGCCACCATCAAACCAGTCGGTGCATCCGTAGGTGTAATGTCCCAGCCGATCACGTTGTACGGGGCTGCGGTCCTCTCGCGGCAGCTCGTTCATGTGAACGGGATAACGAATGCCACCGGCCTCGAGAACAAGGACCTTGTGACCCTGGTCACTCAACGCATCGGCGAGCACCCCGCCTCCCTGTCCTGACCCGATCACCACCACGTCGAAGGCATCTGACTCGCGCGGGCGACTGCGCACAAGTCGTTGCTCCGCTTCCGACTCGATCGATACGAAATTTTCATACGGGTGGGTGTAAGCGGAAGGCGACGCGTCAAAGGAAACCGATTCCTCATGGAGGCAGGCGATTGGGTTGGCGGCGCTCAGTTCGATTGGGTGGCCCCCGGCAATCGTCGTTCGATCAAGCACCAGGGAGGCCTCAAACTCGCTGGGGTACTGGTCATATCCAAACACAAAATGCCAAAAGCCATCGTCAAATCGGCCAAACGTCCCGTACAGGTCGCGAGCCGGACCATCGACGCTCGTGCGGGCGGTGATCAGATGCGCTGGCCTCCAGGTGTTCGTTTGGAATTGGATCTCGTACCCGAAGACGACGTGGCTGTCGGCCAACGTGATCACGTCGGCATCCCCGGGCGCTTTCAGATCATTCCGGCCGACTTGCCAGTAACGCGATTGCAGCAGCAGCTTGTAATAGAATTCGCCCGCAAAGATGTCCCGCGGCAAACGGAAATCCCACTTGTGCAATCCCTTGACCATCGAATGGGTGCCCCTTCGGTCTACCTGGAACCCTCCTTCCACGCTTGACCGGAGGGCCAACGTGTAGCTGGCATCGTACTTGGTCGTGAAAAAATGGAGCATTCGGTCGTGGGGACGCTCCGAGTCCTTTTTTCCATCGCCTGCACTCGTCCACCCCGCACCCCCAAGCGAGTCCGAAAGCCCGCTGTGATAGAGCCATTTCTCGCGGGCAAGTTCTTCAAGATGCGCGTGTTCGATGATTGATCTCCGAGAAGTCCTTCGAGAAATGCCCCTCAGCCAAACACCGTTGATTGTCTCCACGGGCCTCAGACCAGGAAAGACATAAGGCCCCTCCTTCTCCGCCGGGGAGCCTGGTCCGCAAGCAGGCTTCGATCCCTGGCCTCAGAGTCTGGATATTGACTCGATCCCGATCGGGGTGCGGTTTCGAGGGGCACTCCGCCCGCTCGACTTCAACTTTTCCAGCAAGGCTTTCCGTTCCTCGCGCTTGTCGGCGTGAGAAAAGTAAAGGTTGGTCGTTTCTCCGGGATGGTTTTCCAGGTCGTACAATTGGCCCGCTGCGTCGGGAACTGTCTCCGGCAGAGCGTAGCGGCTCAGCGGTGGCCGTTGGTAGTTGTTCCCTCCCGATCCGAGGTGGTCGAGGTATTTCCAGCGGCCTTGGCGGATTTGGAATTCGCCGCGGAAAGTCTGCGTCAGCAAATGCGGCCTGATCGATTTCTCGGCTGGCTGCCGGCCGAGCATGGCGGGCAATATGTCGAAACTATCGCGAGCAGTCTCGTCGGGAAGCGTAGCAACGGCGGTAACTGGCCGGCGTTTTGCCAACCAACGGGCTGAAGCAGCTCCACAGGAGGTCCGAAATGTTAGCGGCTTTCTGCGGGGCGTAAAGCAAATTCTCAAAAAAACTGCATGTTCTTCCACGCAGCGATCGGCCGGCGTATTGAACAATGTTCACGAGTGTCAACGGTGGTTGGTGTGAATCGGTGGAGGGGCGGTCGAAAGTAACCGTACGCCAGAACCGTTGTGGACGCGTGGGTGAACGTTGGGAATTTCCCTTCTCGTTTGAGCAGGCGTCCCCCTTCCGATGACGGACCGCTCGCGCGTTCCCGCTCGCTAAGTTTGGACCGAGCGACTTGACCGATTCCAGCATGCCAGCCAAGCCGCTGCCGATTTTTGGGCGACCGGAGGCGTCTCGCCAGCCTCCTTTTATCAATGGTGACACCGACTGCGACCGGAAGGCTCGGCGACGGTCGCCAAGTTCCTGACTGTTTAGCTCGCGGCGACTAGCGCGTCGCCGGCAGGGCCCGGAACAAGGCCCGCGAGGGACGTCGCCCGACACATGGACTGGTCTCGGAATGAACCACGAGCTACGACGGGGGCGTCGTGCTTGCACCGTTGTTCGACTTCACCACAATGTGCCGATGTCAGCAGTTCCCGGCGAGGCCAAAAACCCTGTGTTTTTCGGGGTGAGCGATTACTAGCGTTGTGTGCGGCCCTGGCGAGGGTTTGGCGTTCGTCTTGCGAGTCGCTCTAATGGGCAGAGAGCCTTCCTCTGACCCCCTACGAAGCGATGTCCAAGCACGATTCCACCAGTCCTTGCACCAGACGTTACCTCAATGCCGACGCCCTGATCCGACTGGTC
>CAYNVI010000317.1:0-5936 GCA_964400585.1 uncultured Pirellulaceae bacterium
CGTCAGCCTTTTGGCGGCGTGTTCTCGGGGGGCGGGGGCAACGGGCAACCGCTGGGGCAGCAACCGTTCGGCACCAGTGGTTATGGGGCTTCGCCGGCCAACCCGGTTTACGGCAACCCGGGCGCTGCGGCGATGCCGCCACCGGCGTATGGCGTGCCGAACCCCTCCGCCGCTGCGCCGCCCCCGACGACTTATCCGCAGAATGCCTACCCGACGGGCACGCCGTCGACGTTGTTTCCGGGAGGCGTCTTCAACGGGACGGGAGGCAACGGCTGGTGGACCCCGATGAGCGCCAGCCTGCCGGAGCCGCTCCGCCTGTTTCAAGGCCCGCGGATGCAGTACGCCTGGTTGGGCGGCGGCAGCGATCCGACCGACCTGGGCATCAACGACATCGATGTTTCGGTCGCCGTCGCCTTCCCGAATTTTCTTTACAGCACGCAACCGTTGTACATCCTCCCCTCGTTCTCGCTCCATCTGTGGGACGGGCCGCAAGGGGCGACCGCCGACCTGCCGCCGCAGGCCTACAGCGCGTTTTTGGATGCCGGTTGGCAGAGCGACCCGATGCGGATTTTGGGTGCGGAGCTAGGCTTGCGCGTGGGCGTCTTTTCCGATTTCGACACGATGAACTCGGATAGCTTGCGGATCCTGGGGCGGGGGCTGGGGATTTTTCGTCTCTCGCCGACCACTACCCTCAAGGCTGGGGTGATGTACATCGACCGCAACGACATCAAGCTGTTGCCGGCGGGAGGGATCCTGTGGCAGCCGAATCCGGGGGTCCGTTACGACATCTACTTCCCTGAGCCCAAGGTCTCCAAGTACGTGCGGACGATCGGCGTTTACGATGTTTGGGGCTACGTGGGAGGAGAATTCGGCGGCGGTTCGTGGACGATCGAGCGGGCCAATGGAACCACCGACTCGGTCGATCTCAACGACATCCGCGTGCTGTTTGGTCTCGAGTGGGGGCGTAGCGACCAACTACGGACCGGTCGGCGGGTCGGGTTTTTTGAAGCGGGCTTTGTGTTCGAACGCGAAGTCGAATATCGCGACAACCCGGCGGACGACTTCCAGCCTGACGGAACCTTCATGCTGCGTCTCGGCATCGGTTACTAGCTGGACAGCGCCACTTTCGGATGCAAATCCCGTTTTTCACGGTGTGTATCGGTCATTTGAGCGGTTTCGGCGCTAGCCGCCGGCTCGTCGCGGAAAGGCCGGGGGCTAGCGCCCACCCGCTGATAAAAGTGGCGCTGTCCGAAAACTGCCCCTCCTTCTCCTCGCTGCCCGTTCCGGGGTAAGAAGCCCAGCGGTCGCCGCCCGCGCGTTCAGAGTTCGCCGGTGGAGAAACCGGCTTCGATTTGCTCGGCGATGATCCCGGAAAGCGACTGAGCGGGGAAGCGTCGATCGTCGATCGCCAAGCGATCCGCGACCAAGCGGGCACGCTTGACCACTTCTCCGATCTGCTGCCGACTGGGATCGGCCAGCAATCGCGGGCCCTCGTTGCCGGTTTCTTGTCGGCGGACCGGTTCCAGGACATCCGCTAGATCGAACTGGGTCGCTTCTCCCGTCGCGACGGCGCGGCGGAGGCGGGAGAGCTGTTGGATGGCGCGGTCCCTTTCTTCCTTGGTCCAGGCTTCGCTCTTGATCACCATCGCCTCGACCGCCGCCAGCTCTCCCCACTCGTTGAGCGGCAGCCGCTGCAACCGGCCCATGATCGCGGCCGCTTGCCAGTCCTCCATCTCCCCTGCTTCGATCTGATCGGCGACCTGCTCGAACTGTCGGATGATGGTCTGCTTCTCTGCAGGAGCGAGCTGGCTTTGTTCGACCATCGGCATCGTATGCCCGCGGAGCGTTCGCACGGCGAGTTCCCCCCGCTGGTTCCAGAGATACGCCGTCGTGACGCCGCAGCAGATGAAGAAGGCCATCAACAGCAGCAGACCGCCGGCGAGGATCGCCGGCAACCACCCGGGACCTTCCGCCCCGCCGACCTGTTCGGAAGCGGCCTTCGCAGCGGTCGCGTTGGTCTCGGTCGCGTTGGGGTCGGTCGGAACGGGAGCGGGCTCGGACGCAGAAGGGTCGTCGGGATCAGGCACGGGCACGACCGGAAAAAAACGCGTGGGGGAAGAAGGGGCCAGGGGAGGCGATGCCTTATTCGAATTCGATCTTCAAGATCTTCATCTTCATCAAGCCGGCGGGAACTTCGATCTCCGCGACGTCACCGACTTTCTTGCCGATCAGACCCTGTCCGATCGGACTGGTGACCAGGATTTTGCCGGTGTCGTAATCTTCGTCCCCCGCCCCGACCATCGTGAATTGCTCTTCATCGCCGTACTCCAAGTCTTCGACCGTCACGGTGCAGCCGAAGACAACCTCGTCCTTGGGGAGTTTGGCTTGATCGACGATGGTGGCGCGGGCGAGCTTGCCTTTCATCTCGTTGATCTTGGCCTGCAGCAGCCCCTGATTCTCCCGTTGCGCATGGTATTCCGCATTTTCCTTGAGGTCGCCTTCCTCGCGGGCGTCGGCGATTTTTTGGGTCAGCTTCGGCATCTCTTCCGATTCCAGTCGCTCGACCTCGGCTTTGATCCGGTTGTATCCCTCCCGCGTCATGGGGACCGACTGGCTCATTCCACTTTCCATGGCAGACTCTCTTTCCTTCAACATTAGGTGCAGGCGCAAAAGACGACGACCTGCTTCCACCAGCAAGGTGGTAGCAGGCCGTAGATGTCGTTTAGAGCGAACGGGTTGTCAGCGGACGGGTTGACGCGAGACTGGCGGCGCGCCGATCGCTCGACCGGCCGCCAGCGAGCACCGGCCGCCAGCAAGCATGGGCTCGAACGGCCCTTTCGCTAGCCTTCGCGGATCGCATCGCCCTGACAATCCTCAGTTTCGCTCGTTTCGATGCGGTTGTAAAGCCAAATGCCCGCTGGCGAAGGTAGCGACGCCCTGCGCCCGATCTTTCGGTTTTTTTGCACGAAACCGCCGGCAGCTTGTCACTAATGATAGATAGCTGGTCCCCGAGCTCCGCCCGCCGAGGCAGGGGCTCAGTGCCTCTCCGGAAACCCCCTCTCCCGCGCTGCGCGGGGCGAGAGGGAACGAAAGGAGCCGCTGCGCGGCCAGTTGGCTGGTTTCCGGATAGGCTCTCCGTGGCGGCAAGGCGTTGGCGACCGCGGCGGCGAGGGGCGCCAGGAACCGCGGCGGCAATCTCCCGAATTCTCCCGCGATCATCGAATATGAGGCTCTGGACGTGCGGTTAACCCTACGAACGCTATTGGCGTATCTCGATAAGACCTTGTCGGTTGGAGATGCGGAGACGATGGGCGAGAAGATCAAGGAAAGCCCTTTTGCGACGCAGGTCGTCGATCGGGTCCAAGCCTTGCTGCGCGATCGCCACCTAGCGGCCCCGTCCCCCGGGGCAAACGGTCCGGCGGATGATCCTAACGTCGTCGGGGAGTACCTCGACAGCACGCTGTCGTCCGAGCAGGCGGCCGAGGTCGACCGTCGTTGTCTGGAATCGGACGTGCATCTGGCAGAGGTCGCAGCCTGCCACCAGGTGTTGACGATGGTGCTCGGGACGCCGGCCGATATCCCGCCCGCGCTTCGCCAGCGGGTTTACGAGGTGGGAGAGGCCCACCAGGAGGACGCCGGCGCCGCCGGGGCAACCGATCCGACGGTGGTGCGGCCGGTCGTTGCCCCGGTCGGGCTTGACGATTCGGGGCCGTACCAAGCGGCTGGTCGGCTGGAAGAGGATGCGGACGCTTTGTCCCTGGAGGCCGCGAGGGAGGGCGAGGCCAACACGGCCCGGCAGGCGGCGTTAGCGGGAAGTCGTCCCTTGAATGCGAGCGAAGCCAGCGAGTTGTTCGGGGGGCGGAGCCCGCTCTCTCGGGCGATGCCCTGGTTGGTGACGCTGGGATTGGCCGCCTTGCTGCTTTTGGTGGTCGCGCGGGTCTTTGCCCCACTGCTGGAATCGGGACCGGTCGCCTTGGAAAACGAGTCGATCGAGGCGTCGGAGCAAGCCCCGCCGAGCCCCGGCGCCGAGTCGTCGCGCGGTGGCGTACCCGAGGAATCGCCTCGCCCAGGCTCCGAGCCCGGCGCGGGAGCGGGCACCCCGGTGGCGGCGACCGGCACGGATGCCAGCCCGGGCTCGAACGCGGAAACCGGGGACCGTCCCGCTGGTGAGGCCGCTGACCCCGTAACCGCCGCGCCGGAAACCGCCGGCGAAAGCGTTGCCCCCGAAACGGGCGCTGACCCTGAATCGAGCGGGCCTGCCCCGCCGGCGCCTGCCGAGGCTGCTGCGGCGGAGGAAGCGATGGCGGCCGAGGGGGCCAACACGCCGGCACCGGCGGTGGCCAAAGAGGCGGACGAGCCAGTCGGCGAGCCAACCGCGGGGGCGCCGGCTGGGACGCCCGCGGTGTTGGCCAGCGAAGGCGGGTTGCTGCTGGTCGCCGGTCCCAAGGGGGACCAATGGGACCGGATTGCCGCCGGAGGCTCGGTCCCTTGGCAGCGAACGTTGGTCTGCCCTCCGCTCTTCCGGATGCGTCTTTCCATCGAAGATCGCTTGGAGGTGGTGATGGTCGGTCCCGCTCGGATGCAGCTCCGCGGCGATGCGTCCGAACCGGAAATCGTGTTGGAGCGGGGACGCTTGCTCGTCTCCAGCCTGACCGACCAATTGGTCGTGGGCATGCAACTCGCCTCCGTCTCGGGCATCCTCGCCTTTCCCGAACTCGGTGATGTGGCCGCGGTCGAGGTTTCTCCTTATCGCGTGCCGGGTGCCGACCCGACCAACGCCGAGAACAGCTTGCCGGTCGTGCAACTCGGCGCGGTCGCCGGCCGTCTGGGATGGGTCGCAGGCGACCGCGAGTCGCGGCCGATCGAAACGGGGCAGCGTTGGAGTCAGGTCGGCAGCCAGGATCCCCAAGTGCGCGTCCCCGCCGAGGTGGCCGAGTGGATCGAGCCACCCGAGGCAAGTCGGCAAACGCTGCAGCAGGCGGCTCGCCAAGGGCTGCTTGCCTTCTTGGATCAGGGCAAGCCTGTCGAACTGGCGCTCCGCGAGGCGGTTGGCTTCCGCCGCGCCGAGGTCGGAGCGTTAGCCGCCCGCACGTTGCTGTTGATGGGCGAGGCAAAGGTCTACTTCGGCGGGGAAGGCGTGCTGAGCGATCCCGATCAGCGGTCGTACTGGGCTGAGCACGTGGCGGCCCTCCGAGCGCGGATGAACGAGGGCCCGGAGGCGGCACGTCAGATCAAGGAGGCCGCCGCCGCGATGGATGGAGCGAGCGCCGAGACGCTCTTTCGGCTGCTCTGGGGCTATTCCCCGGAACAGCTGCAAGCGGGCGCCGATGCGTTCCTCGTGGAGATGCTCGACAGCCCGCAGATGGCCCTCCGTGTGCTCGCGATCGAGAACCTCCGGCAGATCACCGGGACGAGCCTCTTCTACAAGGCCGAGCAGGAGAATCAAAGCCGACGGCGGAGCGAGGTGAAGAAATGGGAGACCCGACTGCGACGCGGCGATATCCGCTGGGAAACCATCCCGATGCCGCTGTAAAGGCCGGGGTCGGCTGATGAACAGCTGCCACGCTGGGCAAACGGGGCTTGGTGGTGGGGCGGCACCGTGACGCTGAGTGGGCCTCGGCTTGGCCCCTCCCCGTCAGCACGGTCGATCCACCCGACTGCGACACCCTCTGGGAGGGTTGTCTTCATGAAGGGCCTTCGACAGCCCTCCCCTCGCTGTCGCTTGACCCTCCCGGTGGGGAGGGTGTCTTCATGTTGGGCCAGCGGCCGAGCACCCGGAAAACTTCGGCTTCGTCGGTGATGCCGGCTTCGATCAGCGCGGCGGCCCGCTGGCCCAGCGGGGTCCAGCCGGTTTCGAGCGCCGCGGCCGTGGCCTGAGCGATCGAGGCGCCTGCGGCCAACCGCTCGCTGACGACCTCGCCCGCCTGGTCGCGGCG
>CAYNVI010000318.1:0-2165 GCA_964400585.1 uncultured Pirellulaceae bacterium
GGGGGAGGGTGTCGCAGGGTTCGGCGTCGCTACTCAGGCTCTCCCTCGCTTAGGCTGGTCACCCCCAATGATGAGGGTCTCGCAGCAAGGGGTGGTTGCGGGGGGTGGTTGCGGGGGGCGTTTAGATCCCGAGATCCCCGAACAAGGGAGTGCTCAGGTAGCGCTCGCCGAGGCTACACATGATCGTGACGATCCGCTTGCCTTTGAATTCGGGACGCTGAGCTACCTGCAAGGCGGCCCACATGTTGCCGCCGCTGCTGATGCCCGCCATGATCCCTTCTTCTTTGGCCAGTTTCCGGCCGTATTCAAAGGCATCCTCGTCTTCGACCTGGACCACGTCATCGATGATCGACGTGTCGAGATTTTTCGGGACGAAGCCGGCCCCGATCCCCTGGATTCGGTGTTTCCCAGGAGCGCCCCCCGAGATCACCGGCGAGTGGGTCGGTTCGACAGCGATCGCCTTGAAGTCCGGATTTAGCTTCTTCAGATAGCGGGCGACCCCGGTAATCGTCCCCCCCGTACCGACGCCGGCGACGATCGCGTCGATCTGGTGCCCGCTATCTTCCCAGATCTCCGGCCCCGTCGTCGCTTCATGGACCGCCGGATTCGCCGGGTTTTCGAACTGTTGCGGCAGGAACGAATTGTCGGTGTTGTCGGCCAATTCCGAGGCGGCGCTGATCGCCCCTTTCATCCCTTCTCCGGCGGGCGTCAGCACCAGATGGGCGCCCATCGCCCGCAGCAACGCGCGGCGTTCGACCGACATCGATTCCGGCATCGTGAGGGTCAACCGGTAGCCTTTGGCGGCACAGACGAACGCCAAGGCGATGCCGGTGTTCCCGCTGGTCGGTTCGATCACGTGCGTCTCCGCATTGATCTTTCCCTCTTTCTCGCCCGCCTCGATCATCGCCACGCCAATCCGGTCTTTGACGCTGTTGAGCGGCTGGAAGAATTCGCACTTGGCAAAGACCGTCGCGCTGCCGGCGGGGACCAAACGATTGATCTGGATCATCGGGGTATCCCCGATCGCACGGGCGGCGTTTTCGTAGACTTTTCCGCGAGGCATGTTGGAATCCTTTACGCTGTGATGCTGGGAGAGCGGAAGAAGAAAAGAGCGGAGGGGCCCGGCAGCGATCCCCCAATGGTCCCTGCCGAGGCCGGGAGGGGGCCTCCCGTGAGGGCTCGGGGCAGCCGCCAGATCGGGGTGTCGCCTAGGCGACTTCCCAAGTTTCGCCGGCATGGAAGAGGGCTTGGAGATCGCCCGCTCCCTTTTGGTGCCGCGCCGATTCGACCTGTTGGTTGATCTGCTCGTCGTAGGTCGGGACCCCGGCGACATCGCGGATCACCCCGATCGGTTCGGGAAACTCGGGGTGGCGGAGACGCGTCAGCATGTAATGCAGCGAGCCATCTTCGGCGTGCTCATCGTGGATCAGCAGATCATCGGCCGGCACATCGGCGGTCCGGACCACTTCCAGCCGGTTGCCGACCATCCGGATCCCCCGATCGCGTTCCTTGCCGAAGATCATCGGCTTGCCATGTTCGAGCTCGATCACGTGGTCGGGCCGCTGCTTGCGGTCCTGGGCGTAGGCCATCGCCCCGTCATTGAAGACATTGCAGTTCTGGTAAACCTCGACCAGCGACGTCCCCTTGTGCTCGGCGGCGCGGCGGAGCGTCGCTTCCAGATGCTTGACGTGGGCGTCGATGCTGCGGGCGACGAAGGTCGCTTCGGCCGCCACGGCGACGCTGAGCGGATTGAGGGGATGGTCGATCGACCCCATCGGGGTGCTCTTGGTGACCTGGCCCTCTCCACTGGTCGGGCTGTATTGGCCCTTCGTCAAACCGTAGATCTGGTTATTGAAAAGCACGATGTTGATGTCGAGGTTTCGCCGCAAGCAGTGGATGAAGTGATTGCCCCCGATCGACAGCGCGTCGCCGTCGCCGGTGATCACCCAGACCATCAAGTCCGGACGCGTCGACTTCAATCCGGTGGCGACCGCCGGTGCCCGCCCGTGGATGCTGTGCATCCCATAGGTGTTCATGTAATAGGGAAACCGGCTGCTGCAGCCGATCCCACTGACGAACACGATCTTCTCGCGCGGCACCCCCAGCGAAGGCAGGACCTTCTTCATCTGCGCCAAAATGGAATAGTCACCGCAACCGGGGCACCA
>CAYNVI010000318.1:2265-5932 GCA_964400585.1 uncultured Pirellulaceae bacterium
GCAGGACCTTCTTCATCTGCGCCAAAATGGAATAGTCACCGCAACCGGGGCACCATCGAATGTCTTGGTCGCTGGCAAAATCGGCCGCTTTGAGTACTGGAAGATTCATAAAAGATCGTCTCGCTAAACAGCGAAGCAGTAGGGATAAAGCCGTGTAAATGAGGCCGTGAGGAAGTCGCTGGCGATACCGAGGCCGGCCTCGTGGTCGCCCCCCGGCGCGGTCGTGACCTCGCCGGGCAGCAGCGTTGTCGCGGCGACCCGCCTCAGCCGACGTGGATTTTCAATTTCTGATCGACGAGGGTGCAGTCTTTGTCGACGCAGGCCGCATTGCGGATCGCTTCGACCAACTCCCCCACGGTAAACGGTTTGCCTTGGACTTTGTTCACGCCGACACAATCGACCAAGTATTTGCTGCGAAGCAGCATCCGCAATTGCCCCATGTTCAATTCGGGGACCAAGACCGTGCGGAACTGGCGAAGCAATTCGGGGAGATTCGCCGGCAGCGGGTTGAGGTACCGGAGGTGCGCGTGGCTGACCGCCAGACCGGCTTGCTGGCAACGCTTGACCGCGGTGAAGCAGGCCCCATAGGTGCCTCCCCAGCTGACCACGAGCACATCGCCGGAGGTCTCGCCTTCCAGTTCCTGCGGCGGGATCCGAGCGGCGATCGAGGAGATCTTCCGCGCCCGCGTGTTGGTCATGTGTTGGTGGTTTTCCGGATCGTAACTGACATTGCCCGTCACATCCTCTTTTTCCAAACCACCCAGCCGATGGGTCAGCCCGGGGGTCCCCGGCACGGCCCAGGGTCGAGCCAGATGCTCATCCCGGGCGTAGGGCATGAACGGTTCCTCGTCGTCGCTGCCGGCCGGATGTTCGATCGTGATCGGCTGCAGCGAAGCGACGTCGGGAATCTGCCAAGGTTCGCTGCCGTTGGCGATGTACCCATCCGAGAGGACGACGACCGGCGTCATGCATTCGACGGCGATCCGCCAGGCTTCCTGGGCGATTTCGAAGCAGTCTCCGGGGCTTTGCGGCGCCAGCACCGGCAGCGGAGCTTCCCCGTTGCGACCGTACATCACTTGCAGCAAATCGCTCTGCTCGGTCTTCGTCGGCAATCCCGTGCTCGGCCCGCCCCGCTGGACGTTGATCACCAGCATCGGCAGCTCCATGATCACCCCCAGGCCCATCGCCTCGGCCTTGAGGGCGATCCCCGGACCACTGCTGGCGGTGACCGCCATCCCGCCGCCGAACGAGGCGCCGATCGTCGAGCACACCGCGGCGATTTCGTCTTCCGCCTGGAACGTCCGCACCCCAAAGTGCTTGTACTTCGTCAATTCGTGCAGGATGTCGCTGGCCGGCGTGATCGGGTAGGTCCCGTAAAACAGCTCTTTGCCGCTGCGCTGCGCGGCCGTCAGCAGGCCCCAGGCGAGTGCTTGATTGCCCATCACATTGCGATAGGTGCCGGGCGTCAGTTCCGCCGCTTCCACCCGATAACTGATCCCGAACGCCTCGGTCGTTTCGCCGAACGCCCAGCCCGCCCGCAACGCCGCTTCATTCGCCTGGGCGACATCGGGTTTTTTTCCGAACTTTTCTTCGATGAACCGCAACGTCGGGTCGAGCGAGCGGCCGAAGAGCCAGTACACGAGCCCCATGGCGAAGAAGTTCTTGCAGCGATCGGCATGCTTGGGGCTCAACCCCATCTCGGAGACGGCGTCCCGCGTCATCTTCCCCATCGCGACCTTGACGATCCGGTAGGACGATTCGAGGACTTCATCCTCCAGCGGATTCTTGTCGACCTTGGCGAGTTTGAATTCCTTGTCGTTGAAGCCGTCTTCATTGACGATCAGGATGCCCCCCTTCCGCAGATCGTGGAGGTTATTGACGAAGGCCGCCGCGTTCATCACGACCAGGCAGTCGAGGGTATCGCCAGGCGTGAAGATCTCTTCGCTGGCAAACTGGACCTGAAATCCGCTGACCCCGGCCCGCGTCCCACGCGGCGCCCGAATCTCCGCCGGGAAATCGGGAAAGGTCGCCACGTCGTTGCCCGATAACGCACTGGTATTGGTCAGCTGCGTTCCCAACAGCTGCATCCCGTCCCCCGAATCCCCCGCCAGACGGACGGTGATCCCGGAGACGTATTCAACCTGCTTGTCGGTCGCGGGCGGATTTTCGAGAGACTGGTCGTTTTGCACGAGATGCGATCCGTATAAAAAGCGATCCGAAGATAACGCGGTGCGGCGACCCCCTCGACCATCCGCGGCGTCCCCAAGGGGTCGCTCCGCCGACAGGGTGGGTCGCTAATCGTTATATCGAAAATGCGTCGTGTATGGGTTAGTAAAAGTGTAGGAATCTCGCGGGCCAGGGGTACCTCAAATCACCGCCTATTCCCCGCATTCTTCCTCTTCCCAGCATATCACGCCGCGGCGCGGCGGACACCGAGCGTTTTGCCCCAGGGCTTGCCCCACAGCGGCTGCTTCTTCCCCCCACTTGAACCGTCAAACGGGCAAGAGGGGCCGATCATGGGCCCTTGCGGGGAACCATCACCGGACCAACACCGCTCACCCGACCAAGCGGGCGTCTCCCCACAGCGTCGGGTCGTCGGCCACCGGAAAATCGGGACCCAAGGAAAACGTCTGCCAGCCCCGCTCCCGGTCGACCACCGCGTACCAAATCCCGATCCGGGGGTACTGCCGCGGATCAAACCCGGTCAACGCCTCGGCGGAAATGATGCCGGATAGTTCATAGCCGTCCTGCTTGGGGCGGCCACTCACTTGGAGCTGACTCGAAGCGATCGGGTTCGGATGTTGCCGGGCCCGTTGGATCGGAACCTGCGTGGCCACCGGAATGTCCCGTTTGGGGCCTCCCCCGATCGGCATGAACAGGAACCGGTGGCAAAACCGGTTGGCGCGGTGGATGCCGGGCGAGCAGCGGGTGTCGATCCACAGGTGCAGGCCGTCGCTCTCCTCGATCCGCGAATCGCGGCACCAAGGCAACTGCCGTTTTCCGGTCGCCCGCACCGAAAACCCGATCCCCGTGGTATCCCAAGCCATTCGCAGGTCCGCATAGAGCGGCCGCTCGGCCAACGCCCCCAAGCACGGCATGCGGCAACCAGCTGGCAAGGAAAGCCCCTCTTTTTTCCATTGCAGCCGGCAACGCTGGAGGACGACCTCGAAACGAAAAGGAAAAGTAGGGTCAAGCAGCAAAGGATCGGTCGCCGGCGAGAGAAGCAACGAGCCGCCGGGGAAGACGGCACAGCAGGTCGAAACACCAGGCCGAGGAGCGTCCGATCACCACGATCGCGGCAAGCGTCTCTCCCCAACCTTCCGCTGCGGGTCTCAGCTAAGCATGCTCGCCCCCATTTCGCAAGTGGCCACCAAGCGCGGGCCGGCGGCGGCGGAGACCGCCGCCACACAGCCTCAGGAATCGCTCAGCCCCCGGCGTGCGGCGAGGCGGACGCCGAGCGCATATTGGCGACGACGTGACGGTAACGCTGCAGGAGTTTGCTGAGCGTGAGGATCAGGTAAGCGTTGGCGACCAGCGAGACCAGCAACAGGAAGTTGAAGACCGGTTGGGTGACGACCGATAGGTTTTCCGACTTCTCACCTCCCGCTGCCTACAAGGCGGCCCGCGCCGCCGCCAATTGAGCAGCGATGTCTCGCTGCTCCTGCGA
>CAYNVI010000319.1:0-5910 GCA_964400585.1 uncultured Pirellulaceae bacterium
CGCGGGGGGGACCGAGGATGGCGGCACGGTGGATGCCGAGGGGATCCGTCCGGTCGAGGAAGAGCGGCGCTCGACGACGCCCGGGATCGAATCGCCCGACGAACGTTAAACGGAACGGGTCTGGGCGGGCGGGCCCGTCGTCGCCGGCTCGCCCCCGCCAGGTCGGGTCAGCTCCAGCGACGCAGCCACTTTTCCAGAAACAGCAGGCTCCACAGCCGGTAACCGTGGTTTTGCTGCTGCCGCTCGTGCTGTTCCACCAGGCGGCGGACGGCGGCGGGGCGAAAGTAGGCGTGGGACTTGGCGTCGGGGGCCAGGAGCAGGTCGTGGACCAGCGGCTTCAGTTCGTCGCGGAACCACTGGGCGATCGGCACGCCGAATCCCATCTTCGAGCGGGTCCAGATGTTGCGCGGGATCTTGCCTTCGAAGGCAGCTTGCAGGATCAGCTTGCCGCGGCGTCCGCGAAACTTGTGGCGCACCGGCATCGCGGCGGCGAGTTCGACGACGCGGTAATCGAGCATCGGCTGGCGGACTTCCAGGCCGTGGGCCATCGAAGCGATATCGACCTTGGTCATCAGATCGCAGGGAAGGTAGGTCTGCAGATCGGCCAGCGACGCGCGGGTCACCACGTCGCGACCTGGCGACCGCTGCCAGGCGGCATCGAGGAAATCGAAGGGATCGCTTTCGGGAAGCGTTTCCACGAACCCGTCGTTGTAGAGTTCTCCCCGCAGGCCTTCGGGAAAGATCTGCAGCCAATTCAGGTAGCGGCGGGCAGCGGGTTGATCGAGCGCCTCGAGAAAGCGTTTGCCGCGTCGGATGATGCTCCGCCGTCGCGAGGAGTCGGGCAGCCGCTGCACCAGTCCGATGCCGGGAAAGCGGTGCACCGGCATCAGTCGCGTGAGCAGGCGGCTCAGCCAGAGTGCCCGGTACCGATCGTAGCCGGCGAATAGCTCGTCGCCGCCGTCGCCCGAAAGGGCCACGGTGACTTCTCGTTTGGTCTGTTCGGCGAGGTACCACGTGGGAATGGCGCTGGAATCACCGAACGGTTCGTCATAGTGCCAGACGAGTTGATCGATGATGTCGACGCCGTGGGGCTGGACTTCGAAGCGGGTGTGTTGGCTGCCGACCGCTTCGGCCACTTGTTGGGCGTAGCCCGTTTCGTCGAATTCCTTGTTGGGAAAGCCGATGCTGAAGGTGCGGATCGGATCGGCACGTTGTTCCTGGGCGAGGGCGACGATCAGCGACGAATCGATGCCGCCGGAGAGGAAGGCCCCCAGGGGGACGTCCGACTGCAGACGCAAGCGGACCGAATCGGTCAGCAACGTCTGCAAGCGGGTGACCGCCTCGGTCTGGGAGAGCGCCGCTTCGCGCGACGGGTCGAAGTCCCAGTAGCGTTCCACGCTCAGCTGGCCATCCTGGTAGACGGCCAAGTGGCCCGGCGGGAGTTTGTGGATCCCTTTCCAGATCGTGTTGGGGTGCGGGACGTATTGATAGGTCAAAAATTCGTCGATCGCTCCCGGGTCGACCTCCCGCGGCAGGTTGGGAAGTGCGGCCAGGCATTTCAGTTCGCTGGCAAAGACCAGCCGTCCCGCCTGGACGGCATAGTAGAGCGGTTTTTGGCCGAGGCGATCGCGGGCCAGGACGAGTCGTCGCCGGGGCCCGTCCCAGATCGCGACGGCGAACATCCCATTGAGGTGGGCGAAGCAATCGGTGCCCAGCTCTTCGTAAAGATGAAGGATCGTTTCGCCGTCGCCGTCAGTGGCGAATTGGTGGCCCGACCCTTCCAGCCGCTGGCGGAGGTCGCGGAAGTTATAGATCTCGCCGTTGAAGACCATCCACTTCGAGCGGTCCTCGTTGGTGAGCGGTTGGTGGGCCCCCGCGACGTCGATGATGCTGAGGCGGCGAAAGCCGAGGGCAACGCCGGGGCGCTGCCCGCGGGCGTCCTGCCGTTGCGATTCGCTGTGGGTGCCGGCTTCATCGGGCCCGCGGTGCCGAATCGCGGCGGTCATGGCAGCGAGCTGCGGCGCAGTGATCGCCTTCTCGGGGTGACTCCATACTCCGCCCGTAATGCCACACATGCTGTCGTTCCTGGTTGTCGTTCGGCTTGTCGCGTTTGCAGCCTACATCGTTTCGACGGCCAGGCTCGCCGCCACTTCGCGCATCGCGGCGATCATTTCCCGCATCGACTGGTAGCGTTGTCCCGGGGGTTTTTGAATCGCCTTGCTGACGATCTCGTCGGCAGCCGGCGGGATCTGCCGCTGGGGTGCACGCTCGCTCGGTGACGGCAGTTCCTTGTTGAGGATGTTATCAAACGTCTCGTCGATGGTCCTTCCCTTGAACGGCTCGCAGAACGCCAGCAATTCGTAGAGCACGACCCCGACGCTAAAGATATCGGTCCGTTCATCGATCGAGCGGCGTCCCTCGACCTGTTCCGGCGACATGTAGAGGGGGGTGCCGGGGCGCTGCCCCCCGCTGGTCAGGGTTTGTAGCTGGGAGGGGTCGGCGGTGGGATCCTCCTGGGGGTCGAGGCTGGTGGGCCGCAAGATGCTCCGATCGATCGGTTCGTTGTCATCGGCGTGTCCCCACACCTTGGCGACGCCCCAGTCGAGCAGGATGACCTCGCCGAAGTTCCCCACCCAGATGTTTTCCGGTTTGACGTCGCGGTGGATCACGCCGCGAGCGTGGGCGTAGGCGAGCGCTTGGCAGGCACTGGCCAAGATTTCCAAGCGGCGCGCCAACGGGAAGGCTTTGATCGTCGCTTCATCCTGGCGGGCGATCCGCTTGAGGATTTCAAAAAAGTTCTCCCCCGAGATCCGCTTCATCGTGAAGTAGACGCCCTGCTGGGGGTCTTCGCCGATCTCGTGGACGGGGACGGTGTTGGGGTGTTGCAGTTGGGCGGTGACGCGGGCTTCCCGCAGGAACCGTCGTCGTTCGCGACGATCCCGGGCCATTTCGGGGAGGAGCGTTTTGACCGCCACGGTCCGGCCGACGATCGTATCGAGCGCGCTTTGCAGGATCGCGTTGCCGCCTCGCGCCATCTCCTGGAAGTTCCGGTATTTGGCGAGTCCCTGCGGCATCTGCTCCGGCAGGTCCGGATCGGTGGCTGCGAGAATGATATCGGACTGGCCGCCGGGGTAATTCATGATTCAGCTCACTCGCGAAAAAAAGCCCAGCCGATCCGACGGGGATCGACCGGGCTTTCGTTATACCGGCTTCCGCTGAAAATTTCAGGCCGCCTGGCGATTAGGCAGGCGTCGGCGTGGTGGCGTTCTTGACCGTCGCGATGATCGCCGAAGCGACCATGTAGGGGTCGGCGTTGGAAGCGGGACGGCGATCTTCCAACCAGCCTTTCCAGCCCTTTTCGACGGTGGCGATCGGAATCCGGATCGAAGCGCCCCGGTCGGAGACGCCGTAGCTGAACATATCGATCGACTGCGTTTCGTGCAGCCCGGTCAACCGCTGATCGTTGTCCGCACCGTAGACATCGATGTGTTCCTTGATCCGCGGCTCAAAGGCCTTGCAGACCGCTTCGTAGACTTCCTTGCTGCCGCATTCGCGGAGCAACGAGTTGGAGAAGTTGGCGTGCATCCCGCTGCCGTTCCAGTCACCCTGGACGGGCTTGCAGTGCCAGTTGATCATCAGATCGTGCCGTTCGGCGGTCCGCTCCAGCAGGTACCGCGCGACCCAAATCTGGTCGCCGGCATTGGCGGCCCCCTTGGAGAAGATCTGGAACTCCCACTGGCCCATCATCACTTCGGCGTTGATGCCTTCGACGTTCAGACCAGCCTCCAGGCACAGCTCCAAGTGCTCTTCGACCAGGTCACGGGCGATCGCTTTGCCGCCACCGACCGAGCAGTAATAGGGACCTTGGGGGGCCGGGAAGCCTTCGGCCGGGAAGCCGACCGGCCGATTGGTCTGCGGATCCCAGATCGTGTATTCCTGTTCGAAACCGAACCAGAAATCGTCGTCGTCATCCTGAATCGTCGAGCGACCGTTGCTCTTGTGCGGCGTGCCATCGGCGTTGAGCACTTCGCACATCACCAGGAAGCCATCGCCCAAGCGACCCGGATCGGGGTAGCAAGCGACAGGTTTCAGCAGGCAATCGCTCGAACCGCCCGCCGCCTGTTCGGTCGACGAACCGTCGAACGACCAGACTTCGGCGTCTTCGACTTTGCCGCTGAAGTCCTTGACGATCTTGGTCTTGCTACGCAGGCTCTGCGTCGGCTGATAGCCATCCAGCCAGATGTACTCTAACTTGCACTTGGTCATGAACCGGTTCCCCAAAGGATTAGGTTGGAAAAGTTCGTTCCCAAACGCGACCGCCAAATCACGTGGGAATCACCTCAAGTTTTCACAACAGCCTGAGGGTACGGATGACTCGCGACACCGCGTCGCCCAAGACGGGAAAACCCGCCCTACGCGATCCCGAGAACCGATTCCGTAATCTCGAACAGCTCCTAGCATAAACGATGTCGACACGAGGCGGAAGATGGGGCGGTCAACTCGCCCTCGGAAAAGGCTTGGTCGGCTCCAAGGCAAACATGTTCCCCCTTAAGCCACCGGACGCCCCAGCCCTCTTGCGGGGGCCTGCTGGCGGTCGCCTAGCTGCCCGCGCGGCCGCGGGGCCCCAGGCGACCGAACATCCGGTCGAGTTCGTCGCGGCTGAAGAAGAGGGCTGTGGGGCGGCCGTGGGGACAATGGTGGGTGTCGTGGTAGAGGTCGCGCTGTTCCAGCAAGCTGGTGATCTCCGCCGAGGAAAGCCGGTCGCCCGCTTTGACCGCCGCTTTGCAAGCCATCGTATGGAGAAGGTGGTCCAGCAGGTCACGGATCTCGGGGTCCTTGCCGGCCGACAGCAGGGTTTCCAGTGTCTGGCGAAGCATCTCGGCGGGCTTCATGTTGGCCAGCATCGCCGGGTAGCCCTGGACGAGCATCGTGTCGCCGCCGAACGGCTCGATCGTGATCCCGACTTGGGCCAGCAGGTCACGGGCCCCTTCGGCAGCGCTGTGTTCGGCAGGGGTCAGCGAGACCGGTTCGGGGACGAGCAGACGTTGGGTCTCCAGCCCGCCGGAGAGGACCTTTTCGCGGATCCGTTCGTAGAGGACGCGTTCGTGCAGGGCATGTTGGTCGACGACGACCATCCCGCGTTCATCCTGGGTCACCAGATAACGCTGATGGACTTGAAAGCCGAGATGGCTGACCGCGGGCCGGTCGTGCGGGGGATCGGTCCGGGGGGCGGCGGGATTCAGCGGATCGGCGGTCGTGGGCAGTTGGTCGGCCGGGGGGGCCGGGGGATCTCCAGGAGCGGTGTCGAGCGGTTCGGCGGGCGGGGCCGCCGGCTGGACGGGGCTTGCCCCTTCTCCCTCGAACGGCCGGAACGGGGCGGTGCCGGCGAGCCCTGGCGGGAGGTTGGGACGCTGGCCGGTCCGCGCCCAATCGATCACGCTTTGCCGCTGGGAGCGTTCGACCGCCGGCGCCATCCCGAACACATTGGCTTCCTGCGGCGGCGGGCCCGCGGTGGCGCTGTCGGGCGCGGAGGAGGCAGCGGGGGCGGAGGAGGCAGCCGGCGTGCGGGGCGGATCGGACGCCGCGGGGCCGACCCGCATCGTCATATCGGTCGAGAGGAACTTGTGCCGCAGCGACTGGAGGACGCGGCTGTAGATCCGTCCCCCATCGGTGAAGCGGACTTCCAGTTTCGACGGATGGACATTCACGTCGACCATCTCCGGCGGGATTTTGACCCGCAGGAAGCAGGCCGGGAAGCGACCGACCATCAGCAGGCCCCGGTAGGCTTCGCCGAGGGCATGCTGCAGCGAGCGATCGCGGATGTGCCGTCCGTTCAGGAACAGGTACTGCATCCGGTTGTTGCCGCGACTGACCGCCGGGTCGCAGGCGTAGCCCGTGATCTGGACCTGA
>CAYNVI010000320.1:0-5909 GCA_964400585.1 uncultured Pirellulaceae bacterium
GGAGTAAGGTGACGTGCAGCCGGCGGCCCGGCGGAGGGTCCGCGCGTCCTTGGGCGCGTCCTTGGGCGAATCCCTCGACGTGCCAACGAACCGCCGCGAAACTGGGGGCCCGCATGACCGTGGCGGGGCGGACAAACAGGCCCATCGTCTTGCCCGTTTCGGCCGCCAGTTGCAGCCGGCGGGCGTCACGGTCGTCCAGACTTCCGCTCAGCGGCCCCCAGACGGCGGCCACCGTCGAGGCACGCAACGCTTGATCGGCCGCCCAGATCAGGTCGGCGTCGTCGGCCGGACGGAGGACCAGCAGCTGCGAAGCGTGGATCCCAAAGGGAAACACGGCCGGGGGATAGAACGTGTGCTGGGGATCCAGGACTACCAGCGTGTGTCCCGGCGGAGAGCGACGCAGCGTTTCAGCGGCGGCGGCCCAGGAGAGCCAAGCCGCGCCGCAGCCCTCCGCGGCGGCGATCCATTCGATCATCGTTCCCCGGGGCAGCCCTCCGTGAGGGAGCAGCTGGTCCAGGCAGGGAGCGCCGCAGGAGAGCGTTTCGCCGCCGCCTTCCAGCGATGTCGCCGCTTCGACCTGCCCGATCTGGCGGCGCAAATGCTGCAGCGTGGTGGCCCGGTCCGGCGGACCGGAGGACGCTTGCCCCGCGGTCTCGGGGGGCGCGGGCAAGGTTTTCGGGGCGTGCGAGGCGTGCGAGGTTTTCGGGGCGTGCGGCGTTGCTCGAGCGGTCGGTCGCCAAACGCGGGCGGATGCGGGCGAGGCGCGTCCGCTGGGGGAGCGAGACGTCGACGTCGAACTTTGCTGCCGATGTGGTACAACAGCGGGAGTCGCGGGAGGCGCGAGGGATTCCCAGAATTGCAGCTGTTTCGCCATCGCGCCCCTCGTGGGTTCGATTTTGGGCCAAGCCATCCAGCCGGAACGTTTCCCGCGGATTCTGTACATCTGTATCGTCTAAAAGGAATGCTAGCATTGAGCTGCATTTTTGTCCACTATGCTACAAAAGACCAAATTCACGTTGCTGATTCTGGCGATCGCCTTCACCCTGATCGTGGCGTTGCAAAATACCGGCCCGGTGGACATCAATATCCTGTTCACCTCGCTGAGGCT
This sequence comes from uncultured Pirellulaceae bacterium, assembly GCA_964400585.1. Classification (GTDB taxonomy): domain Bacteria; phylum Planctomycetota; class Planctomycetia; order Pirellulales; family Pirellulaceae; genus CAYNVI01. Next base: position 1,109 of record CAYNVI010000320.1, read on the forward strand.
CTCGAAGACGGTGCTGATCATCGTCACGTTGGCAATCGGTTTCTTGGTCGGGGCTTTCATCACCGGGCGGATGTTGCGTCACCGGCACGCCAAGAGAACCAAACACGCGCCGCTGGCGAATCCCGCCAAGCCCTCTTCCTCTTCTTGAAATCGCCGTAGCTTCGCGCGCGAAGGGGGTGGAGCACCCCGGCAGCATGCTCGGCCGGGCGGCCTAAAACCGCACCGAGGGCAGCGGCCCGCGGGCCAGCAGGGCGGCTCGCCGTTTGGCGACGAGCTCATAGCGGGCGAGCACCAGGTTCGCCAAATCCCCCATCCGGTGCATCCCGCCGCGCGGCGACGGCTGGGGGCCCGGCTTCGTGGGGGCCGCTTGCCCTGCCCGACCCGTCCCTGCCGTCCGAACGGTTTGCGGCGGCGTCGGACGCTCCGGCGGTTGCTCGGTCAAACGGGCTCGCTTTCCCTGCGGGATGGCGGGCCGCGATTCGCTGCCGGGGCGCAGATCGCTGCCGGGCCGCAGATCGCCCGCGGCGGCGGTGGGAGCCGGGGGGAGCGGAAAAGCAGGGGCAGCCGGAACATCGAACAGGAGCAGTTGCGTCATCGGTCGGGCCTCGCACGGGAAAAAAGGAAGGCAGATCGCTCGCCACCCCGATTCGCCGGCAGTCCAGCGTGGGGGGCGATGTCGTTTCCTCAAACGACACCTTCATTTTCCGGAGGCCCTGGACACGTCTGGTCACTGCCGCGGCGCGTCCGCCACGAAAAGTTTTTCAGCGTGCTTTTCCAGCAGTTGCTTTAGCGGGCCCGCCAAGTCTCCCGCGGCGGTCACCCGTTGCCACTGGAGTTGCTCGTCGGCGAGGGCCAGTCCGAGCCGCCTCAGCCGTTCCTCCAAAAACCGCAGCAAGGCTTCGTTCGCTGCAGCAGCGAGCGGTTCGTCCTCAAGCGTCACCCGCCCCCCGGGGGGACTCCGGCGGCGGCGGATCAGCCGTCCGCCTTGGGCAACGAGCTGTTCGCCCGCCACGAACGCCCGCCGCACGGCGCCCGCTCGATTGAAATGGAGGACCGGATCGTCGCCGCAGTAGAGGCTGAGGGCTCCCTGAGGCCGGGTCCCCACGAAAAAAAGCGTCGGTTCTCCCGCGATCTGGAATTCGCCCCGGGCCGGCATCGCCGTCGCCTCGGCAAACAGGTCCTCGCGCGGTTCGGGAAAGATGGCCATCGGTTGCGGCTCCGGAAGGTTGTAACGATTTTGCAGATTGGTTGAAGTTTGCGGGCGCGGGCGACCGAACTTCTAACTATGCCGGGAGGTTCCGGCATCATCATCCCCCCTTTTGTTCAGCCAGGTGTCGATCGATGCGGCGTTTCCCTTTAAACAGCCTCGCTCTGTGGGGGCTTTTGAGCTTCAGCCTCGTCTCGCTCGGATGTTGCGGACCGCTTGCCTGTGGGCCGGCCGGTTGCCACGGCCCGCTCAGCGTCGCCGCCCCCGCCTGCGGTGGCTGCGGCGACTGCCAGGGATGTGGCGAATTGTATCTGGATCCTTGGGTCAACGAACCGGCCGCCTGCCACGATCCTTGTGATAGCTGCGGGAATTACAACGGGCAGAGCTGCCATGCCTGCCGCCCCGTGCTGTCGGGAATCGCCACCCTGTGGGGCTACCGTTATGACGGCGGCTGCGGCTGCGGGCCGCACGAACCGGCCTGCGACGCCCACGCGGTCGGCTGCGACAGTTACCACGGAGAAGCCGGGTGCGATTGTGGCGGTGGCCACGCCGTGGCTTCGCCCCCGATGACCCTGGAAGAAGGGACGATCCTTTACGACCACCCGCAAGCCGAACCGTTGCCCGCCCCCGAGCCAACCCCGGCCGAGGCAGCGGATGAGAACGACGCCGCCCTGCGGGATAGCCATATCCCCAATCGCAGCCAGCCGATCTTCCGCCGGCGGGCGAATGGCCAGCGGTCGCGGTTCTAGCCGCCGACCCTAACTGGGCTGGTGTGAGCGGGGCGCACCGTTGGGCTGCCGCCGCTCCGCTCGCTGAAAAGCAGGGCTGCTTCACCCGGGTCGAAAGGCTTGCCACGGGCGGACGAGCCCTGCTGCTGGCGAGGCTGGCACCGGCGGGTTCAGTCGCCGCCCGCTTGGCCCCAGCGGCGAGGGAGCGTGATCGCGTAGAGGATGACCACCGTGCCGCCGCTGAGCATCGTCCAAGGCATCCACTCCGAAGGGGTCACGACCCGGGTTTTCTGAGACGGTTCCCGCGAGGGATCGACGAAATCGCTCGCCTTCGAATCTCCAGCGGCAAACAGCGTCGCGCTATCGATCATCAGGCACTCGATGCCCAGAATGATCGACATGAGGCCTACGGCGAGAAAGAACGAACGCCACACGATAAGGGGTCCTGACAAAAGAAGGATCGATCAGTCGGCGAATCGGTCTCGGCACCCGCGCCGCAACGCATTCCCCTGCCCACCCAGCTAGATCGACGTCGGGGGCGGGAAAAATCAAATTGCCGCCAGGGGAAGCGTCTAACCGGTACGACCGCTTCAGCAGGACCCCGCGCCGCCTTCCTAAGCCTCCCGGCCTCGGCGTTTCCTACTTCCGCGGAGCCGTTCAGCCTTCCCGCGGCGACGTTCAGGCTCTGTCCAGCTAGTGGGGGGATTCCTGCCGCAGCGGAAGCCAGTGCGGCGGGCAGCTTGGCCTCGGATTTGTTTCACGAGCCTCCTCCGCGGGGCGCTCGCTGCGCGGTCGCGGAGCGGCCCCGGGCGAGGCGGCGGAGGCGGCGGGGCAGCCCGCTTGGCAACCCCGCGGGCTCGTCTTTTCCAAGGGGCGATACGAGGAGGGGGGCGGCCCTGGCCGCGGAGGTGCGTTGACGGGAAGCGGACTTGATTCTATGCTCAATCCGATAAGGCTCATCTACCGGGCCTGCAGTATTAGCAGCGTTAATCTTGTTGGCGTTTATGCATCTTCGCTCTTTGGAACTTTTCTGCTCCATCGCCCAGCACCGCAGTTTTTCGCGGGCGGCGGTGGCGCATGGAATGACGCAAAGCGCGGCGAGCCAGGCGATCCTGCACCTCGAAGAAGAGGTCGGTGCCCAGCTGATCGATCGCTCCAAGCGTCCCCTGGTCCTGACCCGGGCGGGGAGGGTTTATCACGACGGGGTCCGCCGCCTGTTAGGCGATTACCGGGCGGTCGAGCAGGAGGTGCGGTGTTTGGGCAGCCAATTGGCCGGCCGTTTGACGGTCGCCTCGATCTACTCGATCGGGCTCAGCTACATGCCGAGTGCGACCAAGGCGTTTTCGGAGATGCACCCGGAGGTGGAGGTGCGGATCGAATACGCGTCCCCTTCCCGCGTGCTCGATCTCGCTTCCAGCGGCGAAGTCGACCTCGGGCTGGTCAGTTATCCGCGGGGGACGCGGACGGTGCGGGCGGTCGCTTGGCAGAAGGAGCCGATGCGGTTGATCTCGTCGCCGGAGCATCCTTTTGCTTCCCGCCGCGACGTGACGCTGTCGGAATTGCACCAGTTGCCGATGATCGGCTTTGAACCCGAGTTGAAGGTACGCCGGGGGATCGACCAGTACTTGACGAAGGCGGGGGTGCGGCCGCGGTGGACGATGGAATTCGACAACCTCGATTCGATGATCCGGGCGATCGAAGCGAGCCAAGGGATCGGGATCTTGCCGGAGGCGGCGGTACGACGCGAGACCGCCAACGGCTCGTTGCGGGTTGTCGCCTGCAACGAATTGACGCTGCAACGTCCGCTGGGAATCGTGCGGCGGCGTTCGCGGCGGCTCAGCCCGGCAGCCCATGAGTTCGCGGAAATGTTGATGGGCAAACCGCTCGACCCCGCCACCGCTGCCGGCGGCCGTGCGCGAGCGGGGCGTCCCGGGGCGGGAGACCGGGGGGAGGACGAGGCGTCGACCGTCGGAGAAGAGCCTCCCGGAACCTTCCACCACCAGAAAGGTCGGGGAGCAACGGGGGGACGCGGCTCTCCCTCCTCCCCCACGTCCGCGGCGACGCGTTAGCCGCCGCCAAGCACGCCCGCGGCGACGCGTTAGTTGCCGCCAAGCACGTCCGCGGCGACGCGTTAGTTGCCGCCAAGCACGCCCGCGGCAACCGTGTGAGCCGCCAGCCCGCAACCCCCATCTCGGCATCTTGACGCTCGGCACCCTGCCGCTCGGCCCCGGACGGCGATCGCTTTGGCCTCGTGCCGAGGATCGTCCCGGAGCGCCAGCCCCAGGGTTTGAAACCAAGCATTCAACCCAACTTCGACTACAGGTAACCTATGAACCATTCGTTTCATCTTCCCGCTAAGCATGGCTTGTACGATCCGGCTTTGGAGAAGGACAGTTGCGGCGTCGGTTTCATCGCCCACATCAAAGCGCAGCCCAGCCACCAGATCGTGCTCGACGCCGATACGATCCTGCAAAACATGGACCACCGCGGGGCGTGTGGTTGTGAGCCCAACACCGGCGATGGCTCGGGGATCCTGTGCGGGCTGCCGCACGCGTTCTTGCGAAAGGTTGCCCGCACGGACTTGGGCGTCGAACTGCCCGAACCGGGGCGGTTCGCCGCCGGCTTGATCTTCTTGCCGACCGATGTCGAGGAACGCGAGCGTTGCAAGCAGGCGGTCGCGGCCTTGGTCGCCGAGCATGGACAGCGATTGCTTGGCTGGCGGGATGTCCCGCAAGCGACCGATTTCGCCGACGTCGGGCCGACCGCCCGCCGCAGCGAGCCGCATATGGAGCAGTTGTTCATCGGCGCGGCCGAGGGACTCGCCGGAGAAGCCTTCGAGCGGAAGCTGTATCAGATCCGCAAGCAG
>CAYNVI010000321.1:0-5901 GCA_964400585.1 uncultured Pirellulaceae bacterium
GAACAAGGCCGGCGCGGGCCGCGGCGCGGTATGCTGACAGGAGACGGGGGCGGAGCCACGGGCACGCCGCGGGCACGCCGCGGGCACGCCGCGGGCAATCGGAACGCCGCGTGCAGCAGGCCCGACCGGTGGGCGAGGCGGTATCCTGTGGCGGGACGCCGGTGCGCCCGCGGTGCTTCTGACGGAGACCCCTGTGATGGACGCGTCACTCCAGCCTTTTCTCGTTTCCGGAGGGAACGGGTGCCGATGACCGAATTGACCGATCGCGATCCCCCTTCGAGCCCGACGTCCCGCCCTGGCAGGCTGCCCGGGCCGTTGCCGATCGGCCATTGGGCGGACGTGCCGTTGGCGATCGGCTGGAGCTTGCCGGCAGCGGTCGCCGCGGTGTTCCTCGCCGGTTGGTGGTTGCGCAGCCGCCCCGGGAATGCCGATCTGCCGGCGTTGGCTGCGATTTTAGCGGTGGCGATCGTCGCCGGGGCGTGCTGGCAAGGGATCCTGCGACTGTTCACGATCCGGCTGCTGGGCGGGCATCCCCGGGAACTGACGCTGCGGGCTTTTGGGGCGTGGGGACGCACCGCGATGCTGGGAGCGTGGCGGCGTGCGTTGGCAGGGTTGTTGCCCCCGCTTGGCTCGTTCGTCTTGGCGGTCTGGCTGGCCGCGATGCCTCCGCGAGGCGAAGGCTGGGCCGGGATCGCCATGGTCCCGCTGGAACTGACCGGGCGGTTCAGTGCCGTCGCGGTCGTCACCGCCGGCGTCTGGATCCTGTTCCTCCAGGCGTTGGTGCAGTGTTTGCCGCTGCCCGGTTGCCACGGCCGCGAAGTGATCGCCGGATTGATCGAATGGAGCGGGCGTGGCCAGCCCCTGGACGTGCGGCGGCGCTGGGCGCGGCGGGTGATCGGGCTGATCGCCATCGGCTTGCTGGCGACTGGTTTCGCCAGCATGCTCGTCGCAGCGGCGGCCGAGCGAGTGCCTCTGTGGCCGTTCCTGGGGCTGCTCGCCGCGGCCTGTTGGGGAACGCGGGGATTGAATGAATTTTCGTTGGAGGCTGCAGGCGGGACCGCGTTCGCGGCGAACCCGCCGGCAGCCCCCGCCGCCGACAGCCCCGCCGGCGACGAATCGGGGCAGGAGCCACCGCCGCCGCCGCCGGGGCTGCGGAAGCGTTGGCGGAGCTGGCGGCGGCAGCGCGAAACACTCCGGCGCCTGCGCGCCGCCCATCAACAGGAACGTCAGGAAGCGGTCGACGCCGAGCGGCTCGATGCGATCCTGGGGCGGCTGCACGCCGAGGGGATGGAGGCCCTTTCGAGCGACGAAAAAGCGGTGTTGCGGCGCGTGAGCAAGCGGTTACAGCGAAACGACCCGGACAAGTCTGCACCGGGCTGAAGAGCGGGGTGGGAGGGAGCCATTGCGCCCCCTGCCGCTGACTTTGTAGCGGAACGTCGCGAGCCGACCGTTTCGCAAAGAAACTCCTCAAGAAATACCGGGCGGTGTGCGCCGCTTTGTTAACAAAACTTTCATCGCAGGTTCCGCAGGAAGTGGCATTGCCCGTGCGCCGCCTGCCCTACCGGAGCGGGCTGGCCAGAAACTACAATGGGGCGTCGGGTCCGCGCGGTCCCCTCCTGTCGACGACTTGCTTGTTTGAAAAGATCATGACGATTCAGCGGAATCCTACTCGGAAGGTCACGATCGGCTCGATTTCCGTCGGAGCGGGGCAGCCGATTGCCGTGCAAAGCATGACGGCGACCAAGACCCAGGATGTCGAGGCGACGGCTGCCCAGGCCCAGGCCTTGCACGCGGCGGGAGCGGGGGTGGTGCGGGTCGCTGTCGACAGTGAGAAGGACGCCCGAGCGTTGGCCGAAATCCGGCAGCGGACCTCAGCCAATCTCGCGGTCGACCTGCAGGAGAACTTCCGCCTGGCCGCCCTGGTGGCTCCCCACGTCGATAAGATTCGGTACAACCCCGGCCACCTCTACCACCATCAGAAGGATCGCCCCTGGCAGGACAAGGTCCGCTTCATCATCGACCAGGCGGGAGAGCACGACTGCGCCGTGCGGATCGGGGTGAACTGTGGCAGTGTCGACCCCGACAAGCTGGGAAAGTACGCCTCCGACGATTCGATCACGCCGATGCTGGAAAGCGCGCTCGAGCATTGCAACTTCCTCGACATGCTCGGCTTCACCCGCTACGTTGTCTCTTTGAAAGACAGCGACCCCGAAAAAGTGATCACGGTGAATCGTCGCTTCGCCGCGCAGCGTCGTGACGTCCCCTTGCATCTGGGGGTGACCGAGGCAGGCATGCCGCCCGAAGGAATCGTGAAGACGCGGATCGCGTTCGAGCAACTGATCGGGTCGGGGATCGGGGATACCGTACGCGTCTCGTTGACGGTCCCTAACGACCGCAAGCCAGAAGAGATTGCCGCCGGGCAGGCGATCCTGGACGACATCGCCGCGGGCCGCGTTCGCACGGTGGTCCACTTCAACCGCGAGACGCTGAACATCATCAGCTGCCCTAGTTGTTCCCGCGTCGAAAACGAAGCCTTCGTCGAGTTGGCCGCGGACGTCAAGGCGATGACGCAGTACGCGCAGCAGCATGCGATCACGATTGCCGTGATGGGGTGCCGCGTCAACGGTCCCGGGGAGACCGACGATGCCGACCTCGGGCTGTGGTGCGGCCCCAAGGTCGTCAACCTGAAACGGGGGACCGAAACGGTGGGGGCGTTTTCCTACGACGAGATCCTGCCGAAATTGAAGGCGGAACTCGACGCCCTGATCGAAGCCCGCCAGCAGGTGGAGCAGGTCTAGGCTCAGACCAACCGTTTCGAAAACAGGGTGCCCGCATCGCGCGGTTCGAATCGCAGCGACCGGAGGAGATGGTTGCGGTCGGGATGGCGGTCGTCGGCGATCGCTTCGACGCGTTCGATCCGGCGGGCGGCGAGGTCTTTCAAGCTGTTCGCGATGATGAAGCGGACGGCCGCTTGCGGGTCGAAGGAAGCCTCGCTTTCCCAGCGATCGAGGATGGCGGTTCCGAGTGGAAAAATTTTCGCTTCGGGATCCCCGATCAGCAGTTCGGCCCAAGCGACCGTTTCGCCGTTACGGCCTTTCGCGGTAAATCGCTCGATATCGACGTGCGAGAAGGCCGCCGCCCGCCGCCACTGGGCGGGCAGATGCATGCCGGTTTCCACCGCGGTGCTCCGCCGCAGCGACATCAGCGCCCGATCGACCGGCGGGCGGTAGCCGGCCAGTTCGATCTGGTAGCGGGTCAAACGCCGCTGAGGGGCATAACCGGCTTGTTGAAACAGGGCGACGGCGCGACGGTCGGCGTCAAGGATCCCTTCCCCCGGGCCCAACGGGGGGAGACCCGCGTAGCCCGTCCAGTCGCTTTGGGTGGCGCCCCCCCAAGCCGTCGTTTTTCCGGCCTCACGCATCGCCGCTTCGCAAGCGGTCAGCAAGGCGGCACCGACCGGTCCGGGGTCGATCTCCGGGAGCAGGCAGAGGGCGACAATGTTGCCGGAATCGGGGTCGTGCGGATTTGCCAACCAGTGCGCAAAACCGCTCGGTGAGCCTTGCCGATCGGTGGCGACCAGGAACCCTTCCGGTTCGAAGAACAGGCGGCTCATCACCGCCTGCTCGAAAATGATCGCCGAGACCGCGGCGGTGAAAGGCAATCCTTGGCTCTGGAAATGTTCGGTCCAGAGCCGCGCCAGGGCGGGCAGGTCAGCGTTGCGGAACCGGCGGATCTGCGGCACGGGACGCATCGGGAGAAGCGGAGCGGACGGGGGCGAAGACGCTGGAGGCATCATGCCACAGAATCAGGACGCTCGCGAGCGGGGGCCTGTTGTCTCGGCGAGGGCTCGCCGGTTACCACACGAGCGTCTAAAGTCTTAGTAACTGGCGGCGTGTGGAGCGATCTTCTCGCTTGCTGCGAGCGACTCGCCCGGTCGCGTTTGCCTGTCGTGCTTTCCCCGCCGCGGTGGTTCGATGTCGAAGATTTCCGCCCTGCCGCTCGACCGCCGTGCATCGCAGGGAGGTTGGATTTTTCTCGCTTCGTTGTTGATCTTCTTCCTCGCCAGCCTGTTCCTGTACGGCCTCTACGCCTACGCTCGGCGTGGCGATCCCGCGGCGGCCGAACCGCTGCCTCGCGCGTTCCTGGTGAGCACGATTTGTCTGTTCAGCGTCAGCGGGTTGCTGCACTTCGCGACCCGCGCGATCCGTCGCGACCGTCATCTGCGGGCCGCCGGCCTGCTGGGGGCGAGTTGCCTGTTGGCGACCACGTTCATGAGCCTGCAGTGGTACGCGATGTGGCTGTTGATGGAGGCCCCTCGGCCCGGTTGGGGATGGCCACGGGCGTCAGCGGGATGGTCGTCGTGCTGGCGTTCCTGCACGCTTTGCACGTGGCGGGGGGCGTGCTCGCCTTGGGGATCGTCGGCGCCCGCTCGCTGTTGGGCAAATACGACCACGAACGATACTGGGCTGTCGATTTTGCCGCCCTGTACTGGCACTTCCTCGACGTCGTCTGGGTCAGCATGTTGGTTGTGTTTTGGCTGACGACCGGCGGGTTCCGCTGAGGCGGCGACCTGCGGCGTCACGGCCCGGCGGGGAGCGATTTCGCGGCGGCGGGTCCCGCCGCCTGGTTTGCTTGCTCCCTGCCGCGGCGGCTTCCTGATATACTACGCTACACCGCCCGCTTCTCCTCGATCGTTACGCCTGCTTCTCGAGTCTCTTCCATGCGAGTCGGATTGTTTGTCCCTTGCTACATCGATCAGCTCTATCCGGACGTGGCCAAAGCGACCGTGGAAGTCTTGGAGCGGGTCGGCGTGCCGGTGGAGTTTCCGGTCGAGCAGACCTGTTGCGGGCAACCGATGGCGAACACCGGCTGCGATGCCGACACCCAGCCTTTGGCGGAACGCTTCGTGCGGATTTTCGCCCCCTTTGACTATGTCGTCGCCCCTTCTGGTTCTTGCGTGGCGATGGTGCGGCACCACTATCGCGATTACTTCGCAGGGCCGTTGGCCGGGGCTGCCGAGTTGGTCGAGGCTTACGACAAAGTGGCTGCGCGGACGTTCGAATTGTGCGAGTTCCTGCACGATGTCGTCGACGTCCAACGTTTTGATGCGACGTTCCCCCACCGCGTCGGCTTGCATCAGAGTTGTCATGGTCTGCGGGAACTCCGCTTGGGGCCGTCGTCGGAGACGATGACGGCAGTGGTCAGTAAAGTAGGGCAGTTGCTCGAACGGATCGACGGACTGCAATTGGCCACGGCGGAACGGCCCGATGAATGTTGTGGCTTCGGTGGCACATTCGCCGTCAACGAGTCCGACGTGTCGGCGGCGATGGGACGCGATCGCATCGCCGACCACCAGCAGGCAGGCGCGGAAGTCTTGGTTGCCGGCGACATGTCGTGTCTGATGCACCTGCAGGGGCTGATCCGCCGAGACCGGACCGCCCTGCCCGTGATGCACGTCGCTCAAGTGCTGGCCGGTCGGCCGCTGCGGACCGACCGATAATCTTTCCCTCCCCTCTCGATCAACCCATCCATGAGTGCGAGCCCCGCAACCGACCATCCGACCGCCGCCAAGCCATTCGTGGCCAACCAGCAACGGATGCACTGGCATGATGGTGCGCTTTGGTTCGTCCGCAGTAAGCGCGACCGCCAAGCGGAGCAAGTCCCCGAATGGGAATACCTCCGCCAGACGGCGTCGGCGATCAAGCGCCATACCATGTCGCGGTTGGCCGACTACCTGGAATTGTTTGAACGCCAAGCGACAGCTCACGGGGCGGTCGTCCACTGGGCCCGGGATGCCGAAGAGCATAACGCGATCGTGTTGAAGATCCTTCGCCAGCACGACGTGAAGCGGGTCGTCAAAAGCAAGTCGATGTTGACCGAGGAATGTCACCTCAATCCGCA
>CAYNVI010000322.1:0-5879 GCA_964400585.1 uncultured Pirellulaceae bacterium
GGGTACGACGCGCCCTCGGCGACGTAGGTCCGGATCGACCAGGTGGTAGGTGAATCCCGAACCGATCGAGGGTTTGGCCGGGCTGGCAAACAGGGCGACCGTCAGGCGTTCGTACTGGTCCGGCTGGTGAGGTTGCCGGTACCCTTCGATTTCATCGAGCGTTTCCAGCGTCGCCGCCAGGTCGGCGGCCCCGATCTCCCAGACTTCGCCCCGGATCCAGCCGTCCCCCGGGACCCAGCCCGGAAACGGTCCCAGGTCCAGCAGCCGCCCTCGGATGAAGCCGGGCTGCACCGACCGCGGGGCACGCGGCCAGCATCCTCCGCGGCATTCGCCCCGTTTGAGCGTCCCGTAGACAAAGATCGGTTGCGAAGCGTTCATGGTTTTTTGCTTCAGGTCGAGCCTAGCCCAGCACGGTGGCGGGGGTCCCTTCCCAGTCGGCGACGCTGCCGGGCTCGAAATGGCTGCGGCGGGCGATGCCGAGGGCCAGGACCTGCGGCGATTCCGCCGAGCCCGCCAGGACGGCCGAGGTGATCTTACCGACCACGCGGTCTTCCACCCGGAGTTCGCTCCCTGGAGAGGGTAGCTTCGCTCCGGGCAGGCTCCAGCGAACCAGCTTCTTCTGAACCTGTCCCAAGGCATCGAGTCGGGCCACGGTCTCCTGGCCCAGATAACACCCTTTGTTGAAGGAGATCGCCTCCGCATCGCGGTCCGCTTCCTGGGGCAGGTTGCTGGCGTCGAAGTCGATGCCGAACCAGGGAAATCCGTGAGCGAGACGCTGCTGCTGGAAGTCGGCAGCCTCGGCGGGCCGCAAGCCCTGATGTTGCAGCTGCGTTTCCCAAGCTTCCGCTTCATTCACCGGCACGCGGAGCAAGCGACCTGCCGGGACCGTCCAAGGGACCTGATAACAGCGATGGGTCGCTTCTTCGCGGCGCGCCAAGTAAGGGGCGTCGACGCGCGGCAGCGGCCACGACGCCTCCGCCCCTGGCGACGTGCCACTGATCCAGAAGCCCACCGACTGGTCATCTTCCTCCCGTGGCTCGCAGTCTTCCCGGATGATGTAGCGATCGGCGTGGGCAGCGATGGCCGACGATTGACCGTGCGCCCCGATGAACTCGAGGCCGTGTTCGGTGCCAAAGAGCAAACCATGCCCGATTGTTCGCCCGCGGACTTCACAGATAAACGTTTCCACCCCCTGACCGAGCGGGAGTTTGGCGATATCGGCCGTACAGAGGTTGTTCAGGACGCGGGAGGCGTCCTGTCCGGTGAAGGTGAGAAAACTCAACGCAGGAAAACGGTAATACACGTTGGCAATTCCGTGGAGGACAGGGACGAGAACGAGAATCCGTGTCCCGGCGGACACGGCTGGCAAATGGCGAGTAATCCCTTCGTGGGGCGGACCCGCGGCCCCGCAACCGTGCGGGCGGGGGATTGCCGGGGAGCGGCCGCTCGCAGGCGATTCTAAAACCGATCGGACGCGACGAGAAGCGACCGGCGTCATCGCCAACGACTGACCCCTGACGCCTTCCCCCAAACTGTTGGCGCCGAGGGACGACTAACGGGACAGCGCCACTTTTCAATCCAAATCCAGCTTTTCACGGTGTTTATCGGTCGTTTGAGCGGTTTCGGCGCTAGCCGCCGGCCCGTCGCGGAAAGGCCCGAGGCTAGCGCCCAACCCGCCCCTGAAAATTAGCGCTGTCCAGCTAAACGCCCCACGCCCTTGTCGAGTGGTGTACAACAAACAGGGTCGGCGAAGTCACCCGAGGGTAGGCGGTGGCGCTATCGCGGGAATCGTTGCTGCGGTTGAGGAGGGAGTCGTGCCATGAGGGAGCGTGCTAGCCGGGGCCTCCGGCGATCTTCCGAGGCGTGCTGCGAATGCCCACGCGTCTTGTTGAGCCCACGCGTCTTGTTGAGCCCACGCGTCTTGTTGAGCTCGCGCGTCTTGTTGAGCTCGCGCGTCTTGTTGAGCTCGCGCGGCTTGCGAACGGGCGGTGCGAGCTCGCGGTCCATCGCCTTCGGCATCCTTCTGATGCTTGCCATGGTCGGCGGATCGGCAGGATTGACCTCGCCCGTGGCGGCAGCCGATCTTCGCACCGCCCAAGCGCTGCTTCGTGCGGGCGATTACGACGCCTGCCGGCAGGTGGCGGCGGCCGAAGTGGAACGCGGCATCTGGAATGTTCGCTGGCCGATGTTACTGATCGAGTGCCAGCTGTTGACGGGCGACTATGCCGAGGCGAAGGCAACGTACGAGGCGGCCGCGAAACGATTTACGTTTGGCAGTATCGGTCTGCAGATCCAAGGGATCGAGGTTTACCGCTACAACGACCAACCGGAGCGGGCGGCGGAGGAACAGGCACGTCTGGAAGAACGCATCGGTCAGGCGTCGGGTCGTTTCTTAGGCAAGGAGAATCTGGTCGCGATCGGCCGGTATTTTGTCGCCCGTGGCGAAGACGCGCGGAAGGTCCTGGAGCTTTTCTATGACCGCGTGATCGAGGCCGACGCCGACTTTCTGGATGCCTACATCGCGTCGGCCGAACTGGCGCTTGCCAAGCACGATTTCCAGTTGGCGGCCGAGACGGTGGAACGCGGCAAACGAGTGGCCGACGGGGAAGACCCGGAGCTCTTCTATTTGGAATCGCTAGCCTGGGAAGCGAGCGATCCGGAGCGGTCGGAGGTCGCGCTCGGCAAGGCTTTGGAGATCAACCCCCGGCATCTCCCCAGTCTCCTCCAGCGCGCCGACCGGGCGATCGATGCCGAGCAATACGAGGCGGCCGAGGATTGGCTCCAAAAGGTTCTGGAGGTCAATCTGCATCATCCGTTGGCGTGGGCTTACCACGCCGTACTGGCGCACCTCCGTGGCGAAGAGGGAATCGAGATGTTGATGCGGGCGGCTGCCCTTTCGGTCTACGCGAACAATCCCGAAGTCGATTACTTGATCGGCAAGAAGCTATCGCAAAAGTACCGGTTTGCCGAAGGGGCGGCCTACCAGCGTCGGGCGTTAACGTTTGCCCCAGCCGCGACCAAAATCCGCTTCCAACTGGCCCAGGACCTGCTGCGGCTCGGAAACGAAGAGGAAGGTTGGGAACTGGTCCGCTGGACCCAACGCGATGATCCTTACAACGTGGTCGCGTTCAACTTGCTGGAACTGTTTGACCGGGTTTCCGAATTCACGCTGCTGGAGCGGGATCAGTTGATCGTCAAGATGGATCCCCAGGAAGCCCGCATCTACGGGGAGCGGGTTTTGGAGCTGTTATCCGAAGCGCGGCAGTCGCTGTGTGAAAAATATGCGGTGCAGCCGGAGAAACCGGTGATCGTGGAAATCTATCCGCGTCAGAGTGACTTTGCGATCCGGACCTTCGGTTTGCCGGGAGGCGCTGGCTTTTTGGGCGTCTGTTTTGGACGGGTGATCACCGCCAACAGCCCCGCTTCCCAAACGGACAGCCCGACGAATTGGGAGTCGGTCCTATGGCACGAATTCTGCCACGTCGTCACGCTCGAAAAGACCCGCAATCGCATGCCGCGGTGGCTGAGCGAGGGGATCTCCGTGTATGAGGAACGACAACGCGATCCGCGCTGGGGCCAACAGATGACGCCCCTGTTCGCGGAGATGATCCGCGGACCGGAATTGACCCCGGTGAGTGAATTGAGCGGAGCGTTTCTCAATCCCCCCAGCCCGCTGCATCTGCAATTTGCCTATTACGAATCGTCCTTGGTCGTCGAATATTTGATCGCCGAGCATGGCTTGGATGTGCTCAAGCGGATCCTGGATGATTTGGCCATCGGGATGCCGATCAACGAAGCGCTGCAACGTTATACCGGTTCGCTGGAGGGGTTGAACGAAGCCTTTTCCAAGTACGCGCGAGCCCGTGCCGAGGCGTTGGGCAAGCAGGTCGATTGGAATCGTGAGTTGCTTCCTCCAGCCGCCTCGCGGGCCGAACTGGCGACCTTGCGGGAAGCGCATCCCGACAACTACTTCGTCGTACGGGCGGCTGCCGAGGCGGCGCTCGCGGCAGGGGATACGTCGGCGGCGTTGGAGGCGGTCGCACAGCTTGAGCGGCTGTATCCAGCAGACACATCGTCCGGTTGCGGCACGGAGCTCGCGGCCCAGATCTTTCGCCGTCAAGGAAAAGAGGATCAGGAATATGCTGCGCTGCAAAGCTTGGCGGCGGGTCGCGGGGACGACCTGCCGACCTACGTCCGGTTGCAGGAATTGGCGCGTCGGCGGGGTGACTGGGAAACGGTCCAGCAAACCGCCCAGGCCATCTTGGCGGTGAATCCTTTGCTGCCGGTCGGCCATCGCGCGCTCGCCGCCGCCGGGACGCAGCTCGACCAGCCCAGCGACGTCAGTGAAGCGATGCGGGCCCTGCTCGCGCTCGACCCGGTCGATCCGGCGGGAATCCACTTTCGCTGGGCCACAGCGCTGCACCAACAGGGGCGGCTCGACGAAGCACGCCGGCAGGTTTTGTTGACGCTGGAAGAGGCGCCCCGCTACCGCGCAGCCTACCGGTTGTTGTTGGCCATCGAGGCATCGGCGGCTGACGACGAGCCCAACCCTTTGCAGGAGCCCAACCCTTTGCAGGAGCCCAACCCTTTGCAGGAGACCGCGCAATGATGGCGATGAACCGCAGCCGCTGGCGGACCGCCCTGGCCGTGACGTCGTGGCTGGTCGCGGCCTCCTTGGTGGGGCTGGCGACCGTCGGGCTTGCCCAGCGGTGGCGCGGACGCGGCGACCCGCGCTCGTACGGTCGCGGGGGCGTGCCGACTTGGGAGGTCGATTCGCAAATGGTCGATGACACCTTCACCTTCGTCCGCATCAAGTACGACTCCTTTGGCTACGGGCGCGGCGGGGGATGGCAAACCGACTTTCGTGACAGCGACCTCAATTTCTCTTTGCGGTTGCAGCAGTTGACCTCGTTGAAGGTCAATCCGGAGCCGATCGTGCTGGAACTGACCGACCCCAGCCTGTTCGATTATCCCTTCCTCTACATCATCGAGCCGGGACGGATGACCCTTTCGCCTGCCGAGGCGGAAGCGCTGCGACGTTATTGCTTGAACGGCGGCTTTGTCATGATCGATGATTTCTGGGGCGACCGCGAGTACACAAACCTGGCGAAGAACCTCCAGATGGCCTTCCCCGATCGGTCGCCGGGTGAGGTGCCGCTGAAGCATGAAATTTTTCACTGCGTGTATGACCTGCAGGAAAAGCCCCAGGTTCCAGCATTGGGGTCGGCCCGGCGGGGCGGCGGTCATGGCGAACACCGTCCCGGTTCCGATACCAGTCGCGCGATCTACCGTGCGATCACCGACGATCAAGGGCGGATCATGGTCTTCATCTGCCACAACACCGACCTGGGCGACGGTTGGGAGCGAGAAGGGCAAGACAAGTGGTACTTCGAAGAGTACTCCGTCAAGAAGGCCTACCCGATGGGAATCAATATCGTGACCTACGCGATGACCCACTGAAGCGGCCGCAGCGACGAGGCTGCACACCATCCATCCTTTGTGACCTGTCCGCCTGAGAGAGAAAGCCCGTGAGTGATCCAGTAATCAGCCCTGAGGAAGAGGCCGAAGCGGTGCAGTTGCTCCGCGACAGTCGCGATGCCATCTCGCGCGAGTTGTCGAAGGTGATCGTGGGGCAGGAGGAGGTGATCGAGCAGTTGCTGACCTGCCTGATGGCGGGAGGACATTGTTTGATCACCGGCGCTCCGGGGCTGGCCAAAACATTGCTGGTCAGCTCGGTCGCTCAGATTTTTCATCTCGGCTTTAAACGGATCCAATTCACCCCCGATCTGATGCCGACCGACATCACGGGGACGGAAATCCTGGAGCAGGACAGCGAGGGACGTCGCTCGCTGCAGTTTGTCAAAGGCCCGATTTTCGCC
>CAYNVI010000323.1:0-5879 GCA_964400585.1 uncultured Pirellulaceae bacterium
CGCCCCGTCCAGCGACGCGGCCCCGCACGAGCCCAGCCCCTCCTTGCGGGCAACCGATCCCATCCCGCGGGTCCCTGCGCCGTCGTTCACCGCCCAACGGTTGCTGGAGCAGGCCGGTCAGCATGTCGCCGCCGCGGAAGCCGCGTTCCGCCGGCATGCCCCTTTTTCCGCCCGGGACTCGGCAAACGAAGCGCTGCGCTTGGTGGCCGAGGCTAAGGATTATGCCGTCCGCGGTAACCAGGCCGCCGCGGACTGGAAAGCTGCCCTGGCAGCCATCCGCGAATCGGGGGACTTGATGGGCCGGGACGGGACGGCGGACCCGGCGTCCTTGCAGCGGCTGGTCGAAGCCCATCGCACCACCGTCTTGCGCGGTCGCGATCTTCGCCACTTCAGCGCGGTGCAAGCATCCGACTTGTACCTGGACGTGGCCCGGCAGAAGCTCGCCGCGCTCGCCGCGGGGGAGCCGGTCGCCAGCCGCGCCTTGCTGGTGCTCGGCCGGATTTACAGCCGAGAAGGTGCGCTCGAACCGCACGCCGATGCGGTGGCGGTGAACCTGTTGCGGGCCGCCTACCAAAGCGCCCCGCAGGAGCCGCGGGTCGCCAACGAACTCGGTTACCTGTTGATGAAGCAAGGCATCCTGGGAGAAGCCCAGTGGGCTTTCCAACAAAGCTTGGCCATCGCACCGTCGGCGGCCGCCACCCAGAACCTGGCCGAGGTCCTCCGTCAACAAGGGCACCACGAGGCGGCGCAGGCGGTGATCGCCCACTGGCCAGCCTCCTCGGCGGCCGGTCCCGGCAGTTCGCAGCCGGCCGTCGTCCACCTGGATCCGGTCCAGTTCGCCGCCGTTTCGCGACCCCAACAGGCCTTTGCGAACACCAACCAGCTTTCCCCAAACCGAGCGCCGCGCGGCACCCCGGCCGCTTCGCCAACAAGCGTATCGATAGGCGGATCGACGAGCCGGTCCGAGCGTGCTGCCCCTCCGGCCGCTCAGTCGCCGGCCGCGGGGACGCACCCCCCGGCCAGTCCTCCGCTCAGCCCTGTCGGTCGCGTCGCCAAAGCTTTCTCCACATGGTTCCAATGATGTTCCGTCGCTTCGTCCCCGCTGTTCTGCACGGTTGCTGGGCGGCTCGTTCCCGCGCGGCAGGCACGACGCCGGCTGGCCGGGTCCGTCCTGGCCTCGTCCGTCGCCAGCTCGTCCGTCGCCAGCTCGTCCGTCGCCAGCTCGTCCGGCGGAGGCTCGTCCGGCGGGGGCTCGCGCTCGCCTGCCTGGTCTCGGCGATGATCGGATCGATCCTGGCAAGTGAAGGGGCCGCTTGGGCCCAAGTTCCGGGGCAAGCTCAGGCATACACGCCAGCTCAGGCAGCCCCGGCGGGCGTTCCGTTGGGGGCCTCGCCGCGGCTGCAGCCAGGCTGCCAAACCTGCCGGCAAGGCGACGTTTGCGGAGACTGTCAGCCCTGCTTGCAAGCGGTCGACTGTCGCGATGGGAACGGCGCCGAAGCGCGTTGGGACGACTTCCGTCCCTTCGACTTTCAGCCCTACCAGCAGGGCGAATATGCCGGGCCTGCGAGGCTCTCGCATCTAAACGAGTACCGCTTGCGCCCCAACGACCTGTTGCAGGTGATCTACTTGATCACGCGACGCCAGACCACAGGTGCCTACCGTTTGTCGGTAGGAGACGAGGTCTTGATCGAATCGATCGGCGACGAAGACCTCCGTCGCGGGACGCTCGAGAACGGCCTGCAAATCCAGCCCGACGGGACGATCACCGTGAAATTGCTCGGCCAGGTCCATGCCGCCGGGCTGACGGTGCAGCAATTGCGCACCCTCTTGGAAGCGCGCTACAAGCAGTACCTCGACGACCCGGCGATCGATGTCACCCCGGTCAAGACGAATACGCTGGCCGAAGACATCCGCAACGCGGTAGGGGGAGCGAGCGGCTTCACCCAGCAGGCAGTGGATGTCCGCGTCACCCCCGACGGCACGATTCGTTTACCGGGGATCGGTGAGGTCTATGTGCAGGGTTTGTCGCTGGATGAGATCAAGCGGGAGATCAACCTTCGCTACGCCCAAATCGTGGTCGGCTTGGAGGTCGAGCCGATCCTGACCGAACAGGCGCCGCACTTTGTTTACGTGTTGGGCGAAGTCGCAGCTCCCGGCCGCTTTCAGCTGAACAACCCGACCACCGTGATCGGATCGCTGGCCCTGGCCGGGGGCTACAATCCGACCGGCAACTTGCGTCAGATCGTCATTTTCCGGCGGGCGGAGGACTGGCGGTTGATCTCCACGATGCTCGATCTCCGCGGCGCCCTGTACGGCCGCCGCCCGACCCCGGCCGACGAAATCTGGCTGCGGGATGGAGACATCGTGATCGTCCCCAAAACCCCCATCCGGCAGTTCAACCATTTCGTCGACCAGGTCTTCACCCAGGGAATCTACGGGATCTTCCCCTTCGGCGCCTCGGCCGATCTCTCCGGCGACGTCCGCTGATCCGGCAGGATTCGTTCGCTGGTCCCCCGGTTCCGGCAGGCCCCCGCGGTAGGGCTCTGCCCAGCAGATCCTCGCCGGCCGGCCTACTGGTCGGCGTAGACACGGGTGCTTTCCTCTTTGGTCACGGCCACCGGAGCCTGATCGCTCGTCAAAATCGCCTTGATGACGTGCGTGCCGGCTGCGGTCCCCCGCACTCGCAAGCGGAAGACTTCTTCCTGCTGCGGCCCGATCCGCTCCAGCGGCTCGAAGACGACCATCCCCTGGTTGTCGGTGCCTGCCTTGCGATCGGCGCTTTTCAGTTCCATCGCGGGCGGTAACTGGACCCGCAGCTGGACATTCGTATCGGCGCGTGTTCCCGCGTTGGTCACCCGGATTTCATAGGTCGTTTCGCTTGCCGTTTCGATGGGGTCTTGGTCGTCGGCGACGGCAAAGGTGAGCTCGGCCAAGGTATCGACCGACACGCTTTTTTCGCCTTCGGCACGCATCCCCAGGGCGGCGTTCGCTTCCAAGCGGACCGCCTGATCGCCTGCTTCGACCGGCAGCAGGGTCAAGGGCACCAGCCCTTCCTGACCGGCCGGCAGTTCGGCCAGGCTCCAGTAGACGGCATGGCGGGCCGGATCGTACTGCCCTTCGAAGTCGGTGCTGACAAACGTCAAGCCGCGGGCGAGATAAGCGACCAAATCGACATCGTTGGCCGTGGCGGTGCCTTGGTTGGCAATCGACACGTTGTAGGTTGCCTGGCGTTCAAGGTAGCGACGGGAAGGCCCTTGCAGGGCGACCGCCAACTGCGGCGCCACGACTTGCACCTCGACGGCGTCCTGCGCCGTCAGCCCGTCCTGGGCCACCAGCTCGACCACATTCTGGATCGTGCCGGCGGCCGTCGCGCGGAGTCGCAAGGTTTGCGACCGTGACTCGCCGGGCGACAATGTCCCGATCAGGTTGTCCAGTTGCCGTCCCTTGGGATGTTCCAGCCCCTCGGGCACATCTTCTTGCAGCACCACGTTGGTGGCGGCACCGCTGCCGACGTTCTCGATCAAGATTTCGATTTCCAGCTGCTGGCCGATCAAGACTTTTTCGGGCGCCCGCTGCGTGATCTTGAGTTCCGGACGAGTGCTGATCGTGCGGACGGAGGCGGCCGCCTCAAAGGTCACGCGGGCGACGCTGCCCAGCTCCCCTTCTTCTTCGGGGATCAACTGCATCGTCAGCGACCGTTCGCCGCCGGGCTCCAAAGCCCCCAGCGACCAGCTCAGCAAATCCTCCTGCCGTTCCGGGCTCGGGGTCGCATCGACCAGCCGCATCCCGCGCGGCACGCGATCGAAGACGCGCACGTTCAAAGCATCCGTGGTGCCGACGTTTTGTACCTGGATGACGAAAGTGGCCGGCTTGCCGACGTTCACTTCTTCCGGGGCCCGCTTGTGGATGATCACGCTCGGTGCCTGGGCGCCATCCAGCCGGCGTTCGCCGGGGGCGGCCAAGACCGCTTCTCGATTCGACAAGGACGGGAGGATCGAAGCATCGCGGGAAGCGACGCGGGCCTCCGGGGCAACGCGGGCCTCGGGGGCGGCGCCGGCGGCCGGAGCGGGACGTTCGCTCGACAAGTCGCCGGGAGAAGCAGACATCGAGGCGGCCGCCACCGCGGGGCCACCCGCTGCCGCATCGGCCGAGTTCTGCGGCAAGGCTGCCGGCCGGTCGGCCGCTACCGGGGCCGAGACGTCGCCGAAGGCGCCGGCGGCGCTGAATCCGCTGGCCATCGACCCGGCCACGGCGTCGCCGGGTAGCTCAGCCGCCGCCGCAGCGGGATCTGACGATGCGGGCAAAGGCTGCAGCGTCGCGACCTCGGCCGGCTGAAACTGATAGGCGGCTCCCGCGGGCGGCGTTTCAGCGGCCGGCGGCGACGGCGTCTCGCCTGCTTCCTCGGGTGCCAGCGTTTGGTTGCCGACGGGACGCAAGCTGTTTTGCGTCGAAAGTTGCTGAGGCGGCGTGTCCGCAGGAGGATTCCCGGGGGGGGCGGGGTCCGGCGCGGTAGCGGCGGGTGTCGCTTCCTCCTCGTGGCCCGCTTCCAGCCCGGCGAAGCTGAGCGAAAATCCGGGGGCACGGTCCGCCTCGCTGGTCGACTCTGTAGCCTCATCCGAGGGAGCTTCCGAGCTGGCCGAGGGAGCGGTCGCCGGATCGGCGAAGTCGGTCGGTTCCGGGGCGGCGCGCAGCCCCTGCGGCGTCTCCGGCATCTCGGTCGGCAACCGGAACGGTTCGGGGGCCGCCGACGGCGTCTCGTTCGGCCCGGGGGACTCCTCCGGGGCGGGGAAACCGGTCGGCATCCCCAAAGAGGATTGCGGAGCTGACGAAGCCGCTCCGGCCGCGGACGAATCGGCCGCTTCGTCGGGAAGCGGTTGATCGTGCGAGGCCAACTGCACGCCTCCGGGGGCGACCGGTGGCGGCTCTGCCAAAGCGGGTGACTCGTTGCCGCGATAGATCGCCGTGTCGGGCGGCGCCGGCCAGTCGCCGGCCGCATCTTCGGCGGCCAGCGGCGCGTTGCCCTGCTCGGCCTCGAATCCGGCACTCAGATCCCACCCGGCATCCGCATCCCGTTGTCGATCCCGTTGCGCCTGGGCGACGGCGAGGGCGCCCAACAAAATGACTGCGGCTCCTGCCGCCAATCGCACGCTCAAGCGTTTCATGTTCCGGTTCCTTTCCGCACGAATACGAACCTCTCCCTGGTCCGCTTGCCTGGGGAATAGCAAAATGCCGAAATCGGGAAAACCCCGAGTCAAGTTTTTGTCCGGGACGACCGATGCGCCGGACGCTGCCGACCCTCCCGCTGCCCTGGCTCCGCAGCGTCGCCCGCGCCCCGCCTCGGCCCCATCGCGACGCTGGGCTTCCAGAGCGTTACAATCGCCCTGCGGACGTGCTGCCGAGAGCGACCGAAGCGCTGCCGAGAGCGACCGAAGCGCTGCCGAGAGCGGGCGCCGCCCCGGCCGCAAAACCTGCTGCCGGCTGAAGAAGCCTGCCGCCGGCTGAGCAACACAGGGCACCGCGGTTCCCTGGCGTCCGCTGCCTTCCACCCGCCTTGCTCGAGATCCCCTCCAGCCATTCCATGCCATCCTGCCTCGTTAGCTTTGGATCGAACCTGGGAGACCGGCATGCCGTGTTGGGCGAAGCCGCCGCGCGGCTGGCGCGGGATCCCCAAGTCGAAGCCTTCCGAGCCAGCCGTCTGTTCGAAACCCCACCGATCGGCGGCCCGGGGGAACAGGAACCTTTTTTGAACGCGGTTGGCGCCTTCCAAACGGCCTCTTCCGCCCGCGAAATCCTCGCCACACTGCAGCACATCGAGCAGGCATTGGGGCGGGCCCGCCGCCGCCGCTGGGATGCCCGCTCGATCGATCTCGATGTCGTCC
>CAYNVI010000324.1:0-5867 GCA_964400585.1 uncultured Pirellulaceae bacterium
CGTTCCGGTGAAGGAAAGCGTCTCGTAGTCTTCGACGCTCTGCAACCGCGATGCTAACGCATAGGGTCGCACGTCGAAGTCTTGCGTCAACCGCTCCCGCCACTCGGTGGTCGCCGCCAGTTGCTGCCGCAGCACATCGGTGGCCCGCTGTCCCCCGGCTGCGGCCGCCTCGTCGATGGCCATGCTCTGGCTCGCGTCGACCAGGATCGGCACCAGGTTGGCTTGCGGACGCGGACGCTCACCCCTGCGCAGCGGTTCCACCAAACAGAACAGCAAGGTGGCCACGCCGAAAGCCTTCAAACCGGCAGCCAGCCAACGCCACCGGCTGGCCCCGCCAGGAGCCCGGTAGGCCCATAGAACCAGCAGCAGCAAACCGACGGCGATGGCCGCCGCCGGCCCGACCCACTCAGGGGCTCCGATCAGCAAGGAAGATTCGCTCACCGTCCGCTCCCAATCCGTTCGTAGTAATCCTGCACCGCTTCGCTAAATCGCTCCGGGACAGGATCCCGATCGATCGGGACCACCGCGTTCTTCTCCGCGGACCGCCGCAGCAGCTCGGCGGAAACTTCGCGACGCAGGCGTTCCAAGGGTTGCGCGACCATCTCGCCGACCAACGGCCACTGCGGCTCGGTCGCGCGACGATTCCATTCCCGTCGCATCTCCCGAGCCCGCTCGCGGATCCGCGTCGCTTCGGCGCGCAAGTCGGGATCTTCGATCAATTGTTCGACATCGCGCATCGCATCGGACCACTCACGAAAGCCTTCGCCGGTCAGCGGCGCCGCGATCGGGGCGTCTGGCGAGGATTCGGTCCACTGGCCTTCCTCCAGCAGGCTGCCGCCTCCGTCGGGCTGCCCTCCACCGCCCCGCCGACCGGCCGCAGCGGGCGTTCCTGCCGGCCGCTGCGATTCGCCCGAAGTTGGTCCCGGGGCCTGTGCAGGTGTCTGTCCAGGTGTCTGTCCGGAGGTCTGTCCGGGGGTCTGGCCGGGCGTTTGTCCCGGCGTCTCGCCAGGCGCGGGAGCCGGCGTTTGCGGGGGTTTTTGAGCGGGCATTTGACTGCCAGGTTGCCCGGCAGCCGGCTCGGACGCTTCTGCCGGCGTTTGCCCCCCCATTGCCCCGGGAGGCGATTCTGGAGGGCTCGGCATTGATTCGCCCTCGTCGGGCAGCTGGCCGGGCAGTTCGCCGGGGCGGCCCGCAGGCGTTTGCCCGACCGCTTCCCGCATCTCTCGGTTCACCGCTTCGGCCAGCCGATCGAGATTGGCGGCAGCCCGTCGCAGCGCCTCGGCCTGATCGCCAACCACGCTCTCGGCGGCCTCCTCCACCCCTTCCCGCAGGCGTTCGATCCCGCCTCGCGCTGCAGCTTCCATCTAGATCGCTTGAGGCGTCAGCCCCCGTTCCAGCAGTTCGGCGGTCAATTCCAGCCGTTCTTCGGTTTGATCGCGTTGGCTTCGCCGAAAGGATTCGTAAAGTTTCTCCGCCAGCAGCGGTTCGATCTCTTCGGACTGTTCGATCGTTTGCTGCATCCGCTGCAGAAGCTGCTCCAGCGTTTCCGACTGCCGTTGCATCGCTTCGGCCGTTTCTCCACGGTCGGCGCCCCCTCGCAAGCCGGCCGAGACGTCGGGGGCAGTCTCCTCCTGCTGCAGCTGTTCGGCCAAGGCATCCTGTTGTTCGGCGAGCTGCCGGGCTTGTTGCCGCATTTCCCGCATCGCGTCGTTGAATTGGCCGGCGGTCGCTTCTCGCACCGCTTCGCGCATTTCCTCGAATTCCCGTTCGGCCCGCGTGCCGGCGGTCAACGCCTGGGAAGCTTCTTGTTGTTGCAAAGCCTCGGATGCCTGGCGGACATTTTCCCGCGTCTGCTCCAATTGTTCCCGAGCTTGCTGCATCGTTTCGTCGGAACGCGACGATTGCTCCATCCGCTCGGTCAATTCATCGGTGTCGCGCAGCAGTTCTTGCTGTTGTTCGCGCAACCGTTTCAGTAACCGTTCGATCTCTTCTTTCTCGGCGTCCGACTCCGCCTCCCGCAAGGCCGACTGCAACTGCTGGATCTGCTTGTTCAAATCCTGCTGGCGGCGGGCGAGTTCGCTGAGTCGGCTGAGCACCTGTCGCATTTCCTCCTGCAGAGGATCCTCCTGTTGGTCCCGCGCCCGTTGCTCGGACTCATACCGATCCTGATCGTTCTTCAACTCCAATTCATCAAGCTGCTGCTGCATCTGCTGCCGCGAACGGCTCGAGGAGGAACTGCTGCTTTGACTTTGTTGAGAGCGGACGACTTCGAATTCCCGATCCCGCAGTTTCAAGAGGGCTTGGTAGGCGGCCTGACTGGTCGTTAACGCCTCGGTCAGCGGGCCCGTCTCGGGGCCGTCGGCGGCCGCCGCGAGTTGCTCGCGAACCGTCCGCATCAACTTCTGCGCCGTTTGCGCAAACTCGACCGATTCCGGATCCTGCAGTTGCTCGGCCAATTCCTCCAGCATCCCCAACGCCGTTCCCTGCGCCTCGTCGATCGCCTGGACATCTTCGCGGAAGGTCTCCGAATCGACGACGGCATCGCCTCGCCGGACCAGCGACCAGGTGGCGATCACGACCTGTTTCTGCAGTTCCGCCAGCTGCTCCGCATCTTCGGCCTGCGGGCTAGGAGGGCTAGGAGGCGAAGCACCCGCCGGGGACTCTCCTTCGCGAAAAATCTCTTCGAAGGGACGGACTTCGGCGAAAAAGAGATCGCCTCGCGTCCGCCGCACGGTCCCGCCAGGTCCCACATCCTCGGCCCAGAAATAGTACGAGAGGAGTTGATCGGGCTCGGCATGCAATGCCTCGAAATCGATCAGATGGGTCAAGTCCTGGGAAGCCCACCGCCCGCTTTCTTCTCCCAGCAACACTTCGGTTTCCGGTTGTCCCGGAATCGCATATCCAATCCCAGCGCGGACGATCCCGTAATCGTCTTCCACCGTGGCCGTTAACGGCAGTTCTTCCAGTGGCGAGACCCGCACATCGCGGGCGGCCGCCAGCTTCAATCGGGGCGGATCGTTGGGCAACACGCGGGCCACCAAGCGGGGTGGAAAGGGATTCCGCCGACCGGCATCATCCTCCAAATGCAAATGCCATCGCACGGTTTGTTCCAGGGGCACGTGGACGCGGTACAAGGCGGGCTGCTCGTCATCCTGAACCAGCTCCACGATCTCCGGCTTCGTCTCCGCTGTCGCTGCCTCGCGTTCCAACCAGCCGCGTCGGACCGGCTTGTTCAAGTGGAACAGCCAGCTCAATTCCGTGCCTTCGACCGCGCTGACGCGAAGCGTATCTTCGACGATCTTCTTTTCGAGCCCGGTGTAGCGGGGAAAATCCAGGTGCGCGTCGGCGCGCTGCAACGTCGGCAGCTCGAATACGCTGACTTGAAAATCGGGGCTCGTCGCCAGCTTCGATTCGACGCGATAGCGCAGCGCCGCGTCGACCCGTTCCAGGGGGACGGCGAACAGCGGGTCCTCCAGACTGCGTGTCATCGGCAGACGTTCTTCACGTTCACCCCGGCGGATCACCAGGGTGGCTTCCCGGGGAACGCGTCGCCCAAATCGGGCCGTGATCACCAGGCCGGTACCCCGTTCGACTTCGGTATCGCCCGGCTCGACCGCCACTTCGCCATCCCGGATCAGCGGCCCGTCCGATTCGACGCGCTCGGCCAGCGGTTCGCTCGGCAGGGACCATCCAAGCTCGCTGGCCAAGACCCCGGCAACGGCGACGGTCGGCAACGTCGCCAGCGCAAAGGTGGTCAGTCGAATCCCCGGAATCGCGGTCTGCCAACGATGCGTGTTGGCATGCGCCAGCGTCTCCTCCAGCACGACACGTTGCAGGTAGCTCCATCGTCCGTCGCGGTCCGGCTGCTGGGAAAGCGCGGTCCAAAGGCGTTGCTTCAGTTGCGGAAAAGCCTGCTCGACCCGCGCGGCCAGCCCGGCGATTCGCCACCCGCTAGCGACGGCGACCAACACAGCGAGCAGACTGCCGAGGGCACCGACGACGACCACCTGCCAGCCGGTTACCGGAGGCGCTGTCGGATCGGTGGCCGTCTGATGCCACAGCAGCCCTCCCCAGGCCGCCGCCACGGCCCAGGCCATCCACATCCCTTTCCAGAACCGCGTCCACCGCAATCGTCTCCCGACCGGGCGCAACGCTTTGCGTAATTGTCGATCGCTCATTGTGTTCCTTCCCCTTGTTCGCGGGCCGGCGTCTGGCGAGTTCCGGTCTGGGTGGACGCACCGAGCAGCCGTCCCGCCCACCAGGTTTCGGCAGCCACCAGGCCGACGGCCGCCAGTACGAGCCACCGCCACCAGCTCTGTTGCCGCTCCAGTTCGAGATTGCGAAGCTGCCGCTCTCGTACCTCCGCCGCCGCTCGATCCAGCGGATCGCCCAACACGATCCCAAACCGTTCCAGCTCGGTCGCTTCCATCGTGCTGGTCTGACTTTCGCTCGGATCGATGTTGACCGCCACGCGGCGGCGGTCCGCTTCACCGAGCAGGCTGTAGATCCCCGGTTGGTCCGCCCGCAGCGGCTGCCCGGCGTCCGTCACCAAGGCTTCGCTGCCGTCGGGGCGTTGCCAGCTTCCGCCCTCCGGGCCGGGCGTCTCCAGCACATCCCCCACGAACCAAGCGCGGCGTTCGCGTTGCTCGCCGGCCGCCGGATCGACCCACCGTGCCAGCATCGGCACAAACTTGGTCGACAGCGCCAATTGGCTTTGCGTCGGTTGCCAGCCTGAGGCCAACACCCACAACGCCCCCTCGCCCTTTGGCTGCTGCAAGATCGCGGGATCGCGGTCGTCGAATTCGGCGACCACCCGCCACCGTTCCGCGTCGCCGAGCGTCAGCTGGCGATGTTGCCAAAAACGAATCTTGGTGAAATCGCTGAACCGAGGATCGGCAAAGAGCGAAAAAAGCTCACTTTGAAAATCGATCGCCGCCAGCATCGCGTAATCGTCGACCTCCGCTTCCGCGACCGCCAGCCCGGCGTCTCCGGAGAGGTCCCGCAGGAAAGCCTCGTCGTCGCTGGTCGCCGCTTTTCCCGTCAAGACGACCAGCACCTTGCCCCCATCTTCCATGAACTGCCGCACCGGTGCGGCGGTGCCAGGGGAGAAAGGAGAGGCAAGCACCAGCAAGGCGACATCCCGGGGGTCCAGCGTTGCCGGGAAGGCGTCGGGGGGCACCGTTTCGAAGGCGATCGTCTGTTGGCGGGAATCGAGCGAGGCCCGCTGCAGGTAGTAGGCCAGGCTTTCCCGCGGATCGGTCGATTGCGGACCGCGATACAACAACCGGCGGCGACGCGGTTCACTGGTGGCCACATAGACCGTGTTATCGAAGGCCTGGGCGTCGCCGCCAAGCTGCAACGCCGTCGCTTCGGTCGGCGGTAGCTCCATCCGCACGATGCGTACCTCCCCGGGAGGGATCGTGGCCATGACCGGCTCCCCGCCGACCGATTGTTTGGCATCATCGGTCCAGCGCAGGGAGAACTGGGCACGTTCGGAATCGGCCGCGTTCGCCACCCGGACCCGCACGGGCGGCGCATCAGCCGCCCGCGTCTTCGGGGTCTCCCCGCCTTCCCCGCCCGGTGCAGGATCGCCTGGCAGGACCACGGCGGAAACGTTGGTCGGATTTTCGACCGCCACGCTCCGGACATCCAACCCGACATCGCCAGGCCAATCGTAACCCTGAAGCGTTTCCAGGGACGTTCCCGCCTGCATGTCCGAAATCAAAATCAGTTGCTTCTTGGCCGCTCCTGCTTGAGTCTCGGCCACCGCCGCATTCAAGCTGTCGGCTGCGAACGTGAGCGCGGCTCCCAGATCCCCCGCGAACCAGCTCGGTTCCGCTTCGGCAAACCCTTGGCGCACGATCTCC
>CAYNVI010000325.1:0-5864 GCA_964400585.1 uncultured Pirellulaceae bacterium
GTTCCATCCTCTGGGCGATCAAAGGCGACCTGCGGGCGGCCACCCGAATCTCTTCCAGCATCGGTTCGGCCTTTGGATTGTTCCTGATCATCCTGGGGATCTTCAGTTTCATTGGCGGCAACCCGATCGGCGGGATCTGGCAGTGCTTGATCGGACTCTTCCTGCGGAATGCAGCCCAGATGTCCTACCAACAAGTCCTCGTCCGCCGGGCCCTGCACGGCGAACCGATCAGCCGGTTCATGAAGACCGATGTCCGTTCGGTCGATGCCGATACCACCGTCGAGCAATTGATCGAGGACTACATCTACCGCCACCATCACAAGCTCTATCCGGTGACCCGAGAGGGGCGGTTGATCGGTTGCGTCGGGATCAGCGACCTCAAGGCGGTCTCGCGAGAACGCTGGAAAGATACGTCGGCGGGGGAGGTGACCGAAAGTTGCAGCGACACCAATACGATCGGCCCCCAGGCCGACGCCTTCGACGCGTTGACGCAGATGAGCCGCAGCGGAATCTCACGTCTGCTGGTGGTCGATCAAGGGGAACTCTGTGGGATCGTCACGCTCAAGGATCTGATGCAGTTGATCTCCTTGAAGGCGGAACTGGAGGAAGCGGATACCGCGGCGAAGCCCGCTCGCCAGCGGGACGATTCGCCCCCACGCCTCCCCTCCGAAACGAAACCATCGGAAACACCGCGCTCCGAAACCGCCAGCTCCGAAAAATCGGCCGCCTCCCCGCATTGACTCTGCTACCCTAGGGGCGTCGCCGAGCGTCCCCTCGGGACTTGGTGAGGCGGATTCTTTGCGCGTTTTACGGAGGGCAACCGTGTTGCAGCGATTTCTAGCATCTTGGTCCAGCCTCTCGGCGGGCGGTTACGGCGGGCTGCTCCCCATCCTGCTGACGAGCGTGACCGTCGCCTGCTCGGCAAAGGCCCTGCCGGCGGCCGAGAACCGGCCCAACATCGTCTTGATCATGGCCGACGACATGGGATTCGAGTGCGTCTCGGCCAACGGAGGCGAATCGTACCAGACGCCGCGGCTGGATCAGCTGGCCGCCAGCGGGATGCGGTTTGAAAATTGCTACTCCCAGCCGCTTTGCACGCCCTCGCGCGTGCAGATCATGACCGGACGATACAACAGCCGGAACTACGTCCGCTTTGGCTTGTTGAAAAAGGACGCCTACACTTTCGGCAACTTGCTGCGCGATGCTGGCTACGCCACCTGCGTCGTGGGAAAGTGGCAGCTGAAAGGAGGCTTTGAAGGACCGCACCGATTCGGTTTCGACGAGTATTGCCTGTGGCAACTGACTCGCCGTCCGAACCGCTACCCCAATCCCGGCCTGGAGATCAACGGGAAAGAGGTCGACTTCCAAGAAGGACAATACGGTCCCGACCTGGTCAGCGATTATGCCTGCGAGTTCATCGCCCGGCAGGCGGCGGGCGAACAGCCGTTCCTGCTTTACTATCCGATGATCCTGCCGCACTGGCCCTTTGAACCGACGCCCGACTCGGCCGACTGGGACCCCCGCTTCCGGCGCGACGATCAGTCCGAGAAGAACTACCAGATGCGGGACCCGGAGTACTTCGACGACATGGTCGCATACGTCGACAAGCTGGTCGGCAAAGTCACCGACGCCTTGGCGCAGCACGGCCTGGCGGACGACACGCTGGTGCTGTTCACCGGCGACAACGGGACGTACGAATCGGTCGTCTCCCGCTTTCGCGGACGCGACTGGCGGGGCGGCAAAGGGCACATGATGGACAATGGCACGCACGTCTCCCTGATCGCCCGTTGGCCCGGGAAGATCCCGGCCGGCCGCGTTCAGGCGGACCTGATCGACTTTTCCGATCTGTTCCCCACGCTGGCCGCCGCCGCCGGGGCGGCGCTGCCCGCCGACGGCACGATCGACGGCCAAAGTTTCCTGCCGCAGCTCTGCGGTCAGCCCGGGGACCCGCGACAAGCGATCTATTGCTGGTACTTTCGCAACGGTAAACCGGTCTCCGGGGGGAAACAGCATAAGGCGGGCGAATCGGCCCGCACCGAACGCTACAAGCTTTATCTTCGCGACGGTTTCTACGACGTGGCCGCAGACTTCCTGGAACAGCAGCCGCTCGACCCCGCCTCGCTGAACGCCTCCCAGCGGCAAGTCCGTGACCGGCTGCAGGGGGTGCTCGAGACCTACACGCGCGACGGGTTCTATGAAGGCTCAGTCGACGGCCGAGGGCGTTAAGGCGGCGGCAATCCGCCCGGGGTAATCGGTCGTGATGGCGGCCGCCCCGAGCTGTTGGAAGTAACGGGCGGTCGCCACGTCATTGATCGTCCAGACGTGGAAACGTTCGCATCCGCCGTCGCGAAGCTCTGCGATGAAGCCGCGGTCGATGACTTCCCGTTTGCCATTCATGCCGACGCCATCGGCGCCGCAACGCCGCACCGTCTCGGCGATCTGACGTGCCGTCGGCGTCCAGGCGCCGCCCTCTTCAGCTTGCTTGAACCCGGTCAGCCAATGGGCTTCGACCGCGGGCAAGGCCTGCTTGCAGGCGGCGATGGTGTCAGCGTTGAAGGCGATGATCAGCAGTTGGTCGAGATCGGCGTTTCGCGCTGCCAACTGTTCCACCAACACGGGCACGATTTCCGGGCCCGTCTTCAGCTCGATCACAAAATGCTTGTCGGCCGGGATCGCATCGAGCACTTCGCCGAAGCTGGGGATCCGTTCACGTGCAAACCGAGCGGCCTTCCACGAGCCCGCATCCAACTGCCGAAGTTCGGAAAAGGGCGTTTCCTTGACGACCCTGTGCACGCCGGTCGTCCGCTCGGTGTCGGCATCGTGGATGCACACGATCTGGCCGTCGGCCGACAGGTAGAAGTCTCCCTCGACCGCATCAGCGCCTTGCTGCCAGGCAAGCCGGAAAGCCGCCAATGTGTTCTCCGGCGCGCCCGCGGAAGCGCCTCGATGCCCCACCACCCATTGGGCATGGGCGTTTCGGCAAGCCGCCGACATCGCCAGGGTGACGAAGGCTATCGAGAGGATCAATCGAATCGACATCACGTTGCACGAACTCCCAGGACGGATCGGATCAATAAACAGCGCATCTAAACAGCGCGTCCGAATTTTTAGTCCCTGGCAATGAAGGAAAGATGAAGGGGCCCGCGGGGCCGCAAAAGCGACGCCTCGGATGGGGAGGCTGCCGGCTCCGCCGTCGAGGGCGCATGTTGCTCTGCGGCTGCCGGCCAAGCATAATCCAGGCCGACGGGCTTGGGACCCCCGGGGGTCCCGAGCGGTTGCTGCTCCCCCCCCTTTCGCCCCCGATGAACCGCATGCGATTCCCTGCCCTCCTCCGTTCTCGCTCGTTCGCCTTGCTCGTCACGTTTGCCACCGGCTGGGCCTGCTGGACCGCCTCCCCTGCCGCCGCCGAGGAGTACCTCAATGGCATCAAGTGGGAAGCCCCCCCGGTCGTCGATCCCGGCAAATCCTTTGCCGCGCCCCCCTCCGACGCGACCGTGCTGTTTGACGGCAGCGACCTTTCCGCCTGGAAAGGTGGCGAGCGTTGGAAGGTCGAAGACGGCGCGGCGATCACGGGCAAAGGCGTCATCCAGACCAAGCAAAAATTTGGGGACTGCCAGCTGCACATCGAGTGGTCGGCCCCTGCGCCGCCGAAAGGCTCGGGACAAGGCCGTGGCAACAGCGGGGTGTTCATGATGGGCAAATATGAAATCCAGGTCCTCGATTCCTACGAGAACGAGACCTACCACGACGGCCAGGCCGGCGCGATCTACAAGCAGACGCCTCCGGCCGTCAATGCGATGCGTCCGCCCGGCCAATGGAACACCTACGACATTTTTTGGACGGCTCCGCAGTTTGACGATGCGGGGGAGCTTCAATCGCCCGCGTACGTGACGGTCGTCCACAACGGGGTGTTGATCCTGAATCACTTTGAACTGAAAGGGGATACGCCTTTCAATCGTCCGCCCCGCTATACGCCTCATCCGCCGGTCGGTCCGATCTCGTTGCAGGACCACGGGAACCCGGTTCGCTTTCGTAACATCTGGGTGCGTGAATTCACGCCCGCCCAAGGGGAACGGGTCCGCGAACCGTACATCCGCGACGGCGACCAGGAGATCCCGGTCGACGAGTACCAGAAGCAGCAGAAAGGCTGAGCGCCGATCCGGAAACCGGAAAACCGGCCGGCTAAGCAGGGGAGCAGGCGTCATCCGGCAAAACAAATTCATGGGCGGACGGCACGGCGGAACGTGCCTGCTACATGAAGCGGAAAGACCCCACGCGAAACCCCACGCGCTGCGGGAGAATGACCACTGGGGGGGAATCGGGGCTGGGCGAACCGCCGTGCCGGCGATCCCCTATAATCGGCCGCGTCCTTTCCCTTCAGCCGCTGGTCACGACCGAATGAGCGAACCGCAGCCACCCTCTGCCTTGGACCGTCCGGTCACCGCCAACGAAGCGGGGCCCTGGTACGAGGGGATCACCAAATACCAATGGCTTGTCCTGCTGATGGCTTCGCTCGGCTGGGTCTTCGATGCCTTCGAAGGCCAGCTGTTCGTGGCCTGTATGAAGGAATCGCTCAGCGAACTGGTGCCGGAACTCCAAGGGCTCACCCGCCAACTGGCGGCCGCTGAGAGTGAAGGGGTCCGCCAGACGCTGCAGGCCCAGATCGCCAACATCAGCAACAGCTACGAGAAGCAAGGCTTCATCGCGTTCCTGGTGGGCGGGGCGGTGGGAGGCTTTACCTTTGGCTGGATCAGCGACCGGATCGGCCGCTCGACCACGCTGATGCTGACGATCCTGACCTATTCGCTCTTTACCGGGATCACGTATTTCGTCACCGACTGGTGGCAGATGCTCTCGCTGCGGTTCTTGGCAGCGCTCGGGACCGGCGGCGAATGGGCGGTAGCCAGCGCGATGGTCGCCGAGGCCTTTCCGCCGCGGGCCCGCGCCCGGGCCGGATCGATCTTTCATGCCTCCAGCGTCTTCGGGACGATGATCGCCGCAGCGATCGGGGCCTTTATCGTCGCCAATCCGCAACTCGGCTGGCGTCCTGCCTTCCTCATCGGGGCCCTGCCCGCTTTGATCGTCGTCTTCATCCGCTTCAAGCTGCACGACTCGCCCGAACGGCGGGAGTCCGAACGGGTGCAGTTGGCCGCCACCGGTCAGCTCGACGCCTCGGCCTGGAAGGTGCCGGGCGTGAAGAAAAACCTGCTGGTCGGAGTCCTGCTGGCAACCGTCGGCCTCGCGACCTTCTGGGGGGTGCACGTCTACGGACGGCAAGCCTACCTGCAATCGGTCCAGCGGGCGCATCCGGAATGGCTGGCCGAGGGCAGCGTCAGCGGGCAAACGAGCCTGAAACGCCAGGAGATGCTGGGCATGTGGTTGGTCACCCTGGGCGGAGGGATCGGACTCTTTGGCTTTGGGCCGATCTGTGATCGGTTCGGCCGCCGCAAGGCGTTTATCGGATTCCATCTGGGGGCGACCGCCGTCTCGCTGGTGCTGTTCCTGGCCCTCAAGAATGCGTCCCCCACCCTGATCGGTTGGTGGCTACCGGTCTTCGGTTTTTTCACGCTGGGGATGCATGCGGGCTACGCCGTCTATTTTCCCGAACTGTTCCCTACCCAGATCCGCGGGGCGGCGTCCGGCTTCTGTTTTAACTTCGCCCGGATCACCGCCGTCCCGGCGCTCTACCTGAGCGGCCGCTTGATCGACAGCGACGACCCCGATCGCTTCTACTTCGTCACCTCCGGGTTCAGCCTGCTGTTCCTGCTGGGCGTGCTGTTGATCCTCTTTGGACCGGAAACCAAAGGTCGCGAACTGCCCACCTAGAGCCCCTTTTTCTTGCTTTCGTACGGGCCCCCCCCTAC
>CAYNVI010000326.1:0-5856 GCA_964400585.1 uncultured Pirellulaceae bacterium
CACCCCGCCCACACCGCGACGACGATCCGGATGAAAGACGGCCAGCGCGACGTGCAGGACGGCCCTTATGCCGCCACCAAGGAGCAGTTCGGTGGCTTCTACGTGATCGATGTGCCCGATCTCGATACCGCGCTGGAATGGGCCGCACGCAACCCGGCAGCATCGACCGGCGCAGTCGAGGTGCGCCCGGTGATCATGCGGTCATGACCACGGACGCGGCGCGCGCGATCGAACAGGTGGCCCGCCTGTCCTATGGCAGACTGGTCGGCCGTTTGGTCGCGCGCACTGGGTCGCTGGCGGATGCCGAAGATGCGCTCAGCGATGCCAATCCCGTGACCCGCGGGCTGAACGAGGTGCTGTTGCTGTTCGGGGGGGCGGTCAACGCCAAATCGGATAGCCAGTTGATCCACACGCCGCTGTTGATGACGGGCGAAGCGGCCGGCTTGATCTCCTATGAAAAAGCCCGCGCCAATGCCCAAGATCCCTATCGGCTGCTCGCTGAAGAGGGGCCTCCCGCAGGCCCCCAGACGCTCGCCATGGCCATCGAATCGCCCGGCGATGCGGCAGGTGAAACGTTGACCGAGGAGTCGGATGAGCCGTCGGACGAGGCGGCAGCCACCGCGGAAACCGACGCGGAGGCGGGCGAAACGAACGGAGCGGTCAAGGTGATCTACATCGCCGACACCGACCTGATGATCCCCGACTTCCTGCAGATCCGGGCCGATCCCGAGCAGGCCCAGGACGTCCGCTTCCAGATGCAGAACGTGACCTTCCTGCTGAATGCCTTCGATTGGCTTGCCGGCGAGGAGGAATATCTCGAGGTCCGCAAGCACCAGCCCTTCGTCAGCAGCCTCCGCTTGATCGAAGACGTGAAGAACGAAGCGAAGCTGCAGGAGAACCAAAAGGCGGCTGAATTCGACCGGCAGATTCAGGAAGCACGCCGTGCCGAACAGGAATCGCGTTCGGAAAAGATCGTGCAGTTGCAGGAAGATATCAACGACTTGCGACGCAAAGCGCTGCAGCCGGGGGTCGACCAGGTGGAGATCCAGCGGGAATTGCAGCAGAAGCTGCAGGAGTTCCAGCGCCGCGAGGCGGTCGAAGATCGTCGCGCCCGGGTGGCCGAGGAGAAAAGCGAACTGGCCAAACGGGAACATCGCCGCGAGATCCGCCGCGAAGCCGATCTCGAGGTCGAAGAAATCCAAAACGTCGTGAAAGCGGCGGCGGTCACGCTCCCTTGTGTCCCGCCCCTCTTGATCGGGGTCATCGTCTTCGCCTCCGGGCGTCTGCGTGAACGTGAAAATATTTCCAAGAGCCGCTTGAAATAAGTGCCTCGCCGGAAACCAAAAACCGCCCCGCCCCGCGGCCGTTTCGGTCCCCTCGCGGCTCCCGCAGCGGAGCAGAGGGGTAGTCGCCCCAGGCTCAGGATAAGCGGCCGCGGTTTCCGCCACAGGCACGCCGCAACGGACCATAGAATCCGCAGGAGATGAAGCAAGTGAACGAAGGCGCAAAAACTGGCATTTTTTGGTTTGTGGCCGCCGTCATGGTGGCGATCGCCACGTTCGTGGCCTGGCCCCGAACGCTCGATAGCGATACCAGCAAGCTGATCGGGAAGCCGCTGTTTCCCGAGTTTGAGGATCCGTTGACCGCGGCGAGCATGAAGATTGTGACGTACGACGATCAACAGGGTTCGCTCAGCCAATTTGAAGTGAGCAAAGACCCGCAGTCCGGGATTTGGAAGATTCCGACGCACGCGGGCTACCCCGCCGACGCGGAAGAGCAGATGAAGGCTTCGGCCACCGCCCTGTATGATCTCGATATCCTCGATGTCCCCTCGCGGAATGCGGAAGATCATGTTGATTTCGGCGTCCTCGAACCCGATCCCGAAGACCTTCAAGTCGGCGACGAGGGGGTCGGACGCCTCGTCGATTTCCGCGATGACCAAGGGGAAACATTGGCCACGCTGATCGTGGGCAACGAAGTCCCCGACGTCCCCGCCCAACGTTACGTGCGAAAGCCGACTCAAGATGTCGTCTATGTGGTGGAATTTGACGATGCCCCGCTGACCACGCGGTTCGTCGATTGGATCGACAAGGATCTGTTGCAGCTGACCGCCTTTGATATCGACCAACTGACGCTGAATAACTACGCCGCCTCCTTCGAACTGGGTTCGGGACAGGTCAATCAAACCAAAAAATTTGAAGCCACGATCGGTCTCGACGGCGCCGAGTGGGAACTCGATCGCTTCGTCACCTTCGAGGAGGGCGTCGGCGTTCCCTACCAGTTGGGCGAGGAGCAAACGCTCGATACCGAAAACTTGAATGCCCTGAAACAGGCACTCGATGAGCTGGAAATCGCCGGGGTGGGGCGCAAGCCCGAAGGGATGAGCGCCAGCCTGAAGGCCGACAAGTCGTTGCGAAACGATCAAGCCGCCTTGGTTTCGCTGTTGCAGCGGGGCTTCATCCCGGCCGGTTCCGCCGACAGCGAGGAAGTCGACATCCTGGCCGCCAACGGCGAACTGATCGTGACCCAACAGGACGGCGTCGAATACGTCCTCCGCTTCGGCGATATCGCGGCCGCCTCCGGCAATGAGGCCGCTGCCGAGGACGAGGGCGTGACGCCCCCCAGCGGATCGAATCGCTACCTGCTGGTCACCGCGCGCGTCAACGAATCGCAGATTCCCGTCCCCGAGCTCGAAGAGTTGCCGGAAACGATCGAGCAATGGGAGGCGATGCAAGCCGAGACGGCCGAACAGCAGGCCGCCTCGGCCGCAGGAGAAATGCCTGACCCCGCCGCCCAGCCGCCCAGCCCGCTCGGCGAACCGGCACCCGAGACGACGGAGACGCCCGCCGACGGAGAGCCGATGAAGGAGGAGCCCGCTGCCGAGACGCAGGAAGCCGGTTCCGATTCGCCGGCCGGCGATGACGCCGCGGCTGACGACAAGCCGGCCGAGGCGGGCCCGGACGAGGAAGCTTCCGCCAAAGCAGAGTCGGCGGAAGCAGAGTCGGCGGAAGCAGAGCCGGCAACCGAAGAGCCGGCAGAGGAAACACCCGTCGAGGAAAAGCCGGCGGAAGAAAACCCGGCGGAAGAAAACCCGGACGAGGCGGCAGCCAGCGAGGGAGCGAGCGAGTCGGGCGAAACGACGCAGGAGGGGGGAGGCTCGGCTTCGGGAAGCGGCGCGGGACAAGACCCCGCAGCCTCCGAAGAAGCGGACGTCGAAGAAGCCAACGCTGAGGTTGCGGACACGCCGGAGAAGCCAAGCGGGGCGGAATCCGAGCAGCCCGATGCTGCGGAGGATGACGCGGAAGCGGCTCCCCCAGAAGAGACCGAACGGGAGCAGCAAGAACGGCTCGAAGCCATCCAAGAGCGGATCGCCAAGGAGAATCAGCGGAAGCTCGATGAGCGAGCCGAGAAGATTCAGCAGGCGCAGCAACAGGTTGCCGAGCTGAACGCACGCTTCGCCGACTGGTACTACGAGATCTCCGAGGAAACCTTTCGCAAACTCCGGCTTTCGCGGGATCAGTTGATCACCACCAAGGCCGAGCAAGCGGCGGCAGCCGGGCCAAACGGGCCTGGCGCGATGCCGCAGGGCGGGCTTCCTCAGTTCGGACTGCCGGGCGGAGCGTCGCAGTAACGGTGGCGGCCCCGGCTGCTGACGGCCGGCGGGGGCGTCGGGAGGCGTCCCGCCGGTGGCTATCGCGGCCGCTGGACATGAGCAGCGCTGGATAGCGGCCGCTCTTCCGGCGGCCTCGTAACAGCCGCTCTGGATGCCGCGGTCACGAGGCCAGCGCGTAGACGATGGTTTGCGCGGCGATGATTCGCAAGATCATCGCCAGCGGATAGACCGCCGCGTAAGCCGTGCTGCAAGCTTCGGTATCCGACAGCGAATTGGCAAACGCGAGGGCCGGAGGATCGGTCATGCTGCCGGCCGTGATCCCGCAGATGGTCAGGTAGTTGAGCTTGCCGAAGCAGCGGGCGATCAGGCCGGTCGTCAGCAGCGGCAGCATCGTGATCGCCAATCCCATCAGGATCCACTGGAGGCCAAGCGGGGTGAGGGCGATCGCAACAAAGCGTTCGCCGGCTCCTAACCCGGCGCAGGCCAGAAACAGCAGGATCCCCAGCTCGCGGAGCGCCAGGTTGGTCGAGTGGGGAATGTACCAGACGACCCGGCCGATGCTGCCGATCAAGCTCAGCAGGATCGCTGCCACCAGCGGGCCTCCCGCCAATCCTAGTTTGACGGGAAACGGGATTCCGGGAAATTGGAAGGGGATCATGCCCGCGATGACGCCGGCCGCGATGCCCAAAAACAGCGGGAAGAAGCGGGTTTCGTTCAAGGACCGGACGGAATTGCCGAGCAGTTCGGTGACCCGCTCGAGCGATTCCTGGTCCCCCACGATGTGTACGACGTCGCCATAGTGAAGGCGGCTGCCGCCGCGGGCGGTGATCTCCACGCCTGCCCGCCGGATGCGTGTCACCGTGACGTTGTAGAGATGGTCGAGCGACAATTCGTGCAGGTTCTTGTTTAGCACGGCCGGTTCGGTGACGACGACCCGGGCGAAGCGGACGTTGCCGCGGCTCCGCATCAAGTCGTGCCCGCTCCGTTTGCCGATCAACGGCTCGAAGCGGTCGAGCCCCGCCG
This sequence comes from uncultured Pirellulaceae bacterium, assembly GCA_964400585.1. Lineage (GTDB taxonomy): Bacteria > Planctomycetota > Planctomycetia > Pirellulales > Pirellulaceae > CAYNVI01. Next base: position 4,637 of record CAYNVI010000326.1, read on the forward strand.
CGGTCCCGACCACCTGAATTACGTCGCCGCTGTGCAGCCGTGTCTCTAGGTTGCCGACGAGCACCGTCGATTCGCCCCGCAGCTGAATCCGGGAGATCCGCACGCCTGCCTCTTCCAAACCCGGGATGTCACCGAAGCGGATCCCGTCGATGTGGTCATTATCGACCAGGATGGCGCGTCGCTCGATCGGCTGCCGTTCGGCGGCTTCCTGTTTTTTCAGCTCCGAGACTTCGTCCTCCAGCCGGATGCGGAGCAGCCAACGCAACATCAGCATCGCCAGGATGATCCCGAGGATCCCTCCCGGATAAGCGACGGCGTAGGCGGATGCCAGCGTTTCAATCGACTCGCCGCCGCTCGGTTGCAGACCTGCGGACGCTTGCTGGGCGGCCCCCAGCGAGGGTGTGTTCGTCGTGGCCCCGCTAAACAGGCCGCCGGCCGCAAACGGGCTTAATCCAAATAACTCCGCGAACAGGAACACCAGCGCTAGCCCCTGCCCGACAATGGCGGCGGCCAACCCGTTCAGCAGCAAGCCGCGCTGCCGCCACAAGTGCACGATTCCCGGCCCCAATTGCAAGCCAATGGTAAAGACAAAGAGCACGAGTCCGAACTCTTTCGCGAACTCCGCGATGTCTTTATCGATCGAAGCCCCAAAGTGCCCGAAGAGGATCCCAGCGAAGAGCACCCCGGCGGGACCGAGGCCGATCCCGCGGATCCGGATGCTACCGATCAGGAGACCAGTGACGGAGACCAAAGCCAGGGTTAGGATGGCGGAGGCGATGGGGGACACGGGCAGACCGTTGGGACGTGCGGAACGAAGGGGTTCAGCGGCGATTGTGAGTAGGTTCTCCGAAGCGTCAACGCGGACACGCGTCCCTTTTTCCGCTTTGTTCACCCGCCGGCGCTGCCCGGCGAGGGACAATGGCTGCTGCTGGCCGAGGAGGGTCAGCCGCGCGCCTGGTTTGCCCTCCGCGACCGCCTTCGGGAGGATGCGAGAGAGACGGTCGAGGCCCTCAAGGCGCGCGGGTTGGCCGTGGAGCTGCTCTCCGGTGATACCACGTCGGCAGTGGCCGACATGGCGCGACGCCTGGACATTGATAACTGGCAGGCGTCTGCTACCCCCGAGGACAAACTGGCCCGCCTCCAGACGCTGCAGAACAGCGGTGAACCCGTCGCCATGGTCGGCGACGGCATCAACGATGTACCGGTACTGGCCGGTGCCG